>CANKEA010000202.1 GCA_947480815.1 Caulobacterales bacterium
CCGATAAGGTCGGCCAGCCCCGGGGCGTATCGATCACGCGGGCCTGGACGACCTGATCATAGTCGCACAGGTCGCTATAACGCCGGTCGCCCGTCATCCGCCAAGCCATGGCGAGAAGGGCGATTAGGGCTTGGTTGGCCGGCCAGCGACGGGTCATTGGTTCGGCCATCGCGGCCGCCCGCTCCGGCATGCCGGCTGCCAGATAGACCTCACCCATCAGGCCGGCGACCTTTGGGACATCGAACGCCAATGCAAACGCGGTTTCAGCGTGCGTCATGGCCGCTGTCTCGGCAGCGGGATCTTGGCCAAATCGCAGAGTAGCGGCCTTCGCGGCGGCGGCGTGTAAGGCGGCGCTCTTGGGTGCCTCTGCAGCGCCGGCGGCAAGGACGGCATAGGCCTCGTCGAAACGCTTCAGCTTGGTCAGCAGGCGGCCCTTCAAGGCGATAAGGCCTGGGCTCGTGTAGGTTTTGAGGGCTTCATCGAGGGGGTCCATGGCCCTGGCATCATCGGGTGCGATGCCCAACGCCAGACTGGCCAAATGTTCGTGGGCGACATCGTCCCATGGGGCCAACCGCAACGCGTCGCGAAAGGCAAGCTCCGCTTCATCATGCCGACCCAGATCCTGAAGACTTTGTCCAAGGACAACAAAGGCACCCGGCGCATCGCCCTGGGTCGTGAAAATCTTGCGCGCTGCGGCCTCAGCCTCAACATAACGGCCGCGTTCTCGCAGGATGGACGGCTCTTCCAGTCGGGCCCCCAGGCTCCCCGCCGCCTGCGCCCTGGCGTTGATCTCGAGCGCTTCCTCGACTCGCCCGAGGTGTTTGAGCGCGTGAGCGTGCAGGTCCAGCACAGCGGCCGTTGCGCCGGCCTCTGAGGCCAAGGGCGTCGTGAACTCCAAGGCTTCTTCGTATCGCGATAGGATGACGAGGAGCCGCACCAAACTGGCGACAGCGTTGGCGTCTCGGGGGTCCAAGCGCAAGGCGGAGCGGTATAGCCGCTCTGCCTCCTCAAACCGCGTCGGCCGCGCCAGGAGATCGCCTAGGTGCAGATGTAGCGGCAGATTCCGTCGGTCCAGCGCCAGGGCGGCTTTCAGGTGGCGTTCTGCGGCGTCGAAGTCGCCAAGGTTGATTTGGCATAGACCAGCCAGATGATGAGCCTCGGCGAAACGGCGCTCGGACTTCAGCACAGGCTCTATGAGGCGATAGGCCTCTAAAGCCTTGTCGGCTTCATAGGCATGCCGCGCCGCGGTGAAATACCTCTGGGCTTCAGGGCTGGGCTGGGCTGCGGAGGGCGGCTTCATAGGGTGGTGATCCACAACGCTAAATTGCATGCTGACAGGCGGCCTGCACGGCGAAACGCGCCGGCTCGACCCCTACGGACCCATGGCTCTATGACCATGAACAAGTGACCAATGTAAGAGGGGGTGCGGTTGAAACGGGGATCAACATCAAGGTCACAAATCGCAGCCTGTTCAGGCGGAAGTCTCTCGCTCAGCCGACATCAATCGACTTTATGTTGCGGCTTATAGGCTTTTTCCAGAAGTAGGAAAGGCGCGCGATGGCTTCCTGTAATCCCTTCCGCTAGGCGGAAAAAGCAGACCTTTCCTCAGAGATATCTTGCCTGCATACTGGCTTCAAAGGTGGCGTCCGTGATCCACGTGCGCCAGTAATAAGATCAGCCTGGGGGGCGCTTAATATGTCCAAAACTACCAATCTATTTGTCACAACTGCGGCTGTTTTGACGTGCGTTGCCGCTCCAGTTGGGGCCATGGCGCAAAATCTAATTGTGTCGAATGCTCGGATCATTGTCGGCCCCGGCCGAGTGATCGAAAACGGCAACATCGTTCTGCGGGATGGGCGAATTGCGGCTGTGGAAGCCGGCCCAGCCAAGGCGGCCCCTGCGGGTGCCGTGCGCATCGACGGGGCGGGCATGACCGTCATCGCGGGCTACATCGACGATCACCGCCACTTGATCCAGGGGCCGCCGGACAAGTTTCTGGCCGAAACGGCCCCCCGCCGCATGCGTGAGCTTTTGGAGGCCGGGATCACGACGGTGCAGTCGGGAGGCGACAACGATGCCGCTGTACTCGAACTGAAACGGCGGGTCGAAAGCGGTACCATCAAAGGCCCACGGATCGTGACGTCGGCCCGTGTCGCGACCGCTGAAATGAAGGACGAGGAAGAGGTTCGCGCCGCGATCCGTCGCGTGATCGCCGCCGGCGCCGACTCCATCGCCGAGGTTCACTATCCGATCACCGAGCCACCGCAGAAGAATGTTCCCACCGAAAAGGAAAGCCGCAATCTGGCCGCAGGGATCGATGAGGCGAGGAAGGCGGGGATCGCGTTCCAGGTCCATGCCTCGGCAGTCCCTCCCATGCTCGCAGCGGTCAAGCTGGGCGCGAGGAAATTGGTCCACACGCCGCACTTTGGTTGGATGACCGATGCGGAGGCAAAGACGGTTTCCGCCTCTGGTGCACAGGTTTCATCCTGCACCGGTTTCGGCGCGCCTGTCTTCGATGTCTTCAACCGGGACAATAAGCCGAACTTCCGCGATGGTAAGCCGTGGCCCGAGCAGGTGCTTGACGGTGAAGGTCGGGGCCGGGAAGCGGGCTACAAGCCGGTCAATGGTCGGACCTTGTTCGACAATGGCGTTGATTTCGGCTTCTGCACCGATACGACTTACTATGCTCCCGCGGCCTTAGCGCATGAGCTAAGGGTCCTGAGCCTGGTCTTTTCGCCCTACGATATGATCAAGATTTTGGGGCCAAATTCGGCTGATTTCCTCGACAAACAGAAGGATATCGGAACGCTTGAGGTCGGAAAAATGGGTGACCTCCTGGTGCTTACGGGGAATCCCCTCGACGGCTGGTGGAATTTCAACACCGCCGTTGTGGTGGTGAAGGGTGGCCAAGTGATGGTCGATAAGCGCGCCCAGTTGAAAACTGTAAAAGTATTGCCTTATCAGCGCCCGCCCATCGATTAGGGGCTTTGACCCGCCGAGATTCCGGGGCAGCCACTCGTGTGTCCAAGTCAATTCCAACCGGAGGTTCGCACCTTGGCCCGACCGCTCTCCAAACGTCTTGCTGGCGTCGCTCTGACGATCAGTCTTGCCGGCTTGCCGTTATCGTCTTTCGCGGCGGATCAGGCCCTGACGGTTACTGCGCCGGTGGGCTATTCGACCTTTAAAGGCACCATTGCCGAGATGACTTGGCCGGATGTCGCGGAGGCGTCGAAAGGTGCCGCCGCCCTCTGGGGCATAGCCGTTATCGAAGAGCATGGCCCAGCCTTGCCCTTGGGCACCGACACCTATGGTGTTGCAGCGTCGATGCAGGGCGTGAAGGCGGCGCTATCGGGCCAGGGTGTGAAGAGCTTGGTTGTCCCAACCTTCGAGTGGGGTGTGAACGAGGCCACGGGTGGCTTTCCGGGTTCCATCGATGTCCGCCCCGAGATCGTCACCGAACTGATGATCGACGTGATTAAGAGCCTGCAGAAAACCGGATTTGCGGCTGTTTACTGTGTTGCGGGCCATGGCGACGCCAAGCACAATCAATCCGTTTAC
>CANKEA010000203.1 GCA_947480815.1 Caulobacterales bacterium
CATCGAATGCCTGATCACCAAGGCCCTGACATGACCGTTAGGCTCTTCATTCCGGGCGACATGGCCGCTGTGGCGGTCGGCGCAGATGATGTCGCCCTCGCCCTGCGAGTCGCGGCGACCAAGGCGGGCATTGCGGTGCAGATCGTCCGCAACGGCTCTAGGGGGCTGTTTGGCCTTGAGCCACTGGTAGAAATGCAGACAGCCTCAGGCCGCATCGGCTTCGCCGGTGTTGCCGCTACCGACGTTCCAGCTCTGGTCGCCGCGGGCCTGTTCGAGGGCAGCAGTCGCCATCCAAAATGCATTGGTGATCCCGGCGATCTGCCGTTTTTCAGGCGTCAGACCCGGCTGACATTCGCCCGATGCGGCCTCACTGACCCGCAGTCTCTGGACGACTATCGCGCGTTTGGCGGCTATCTCGGACTTGAACGCGCCCTAGCCATGACGAGCGAGACACTCGTTGAAACCGTCAAACTCAGCGGCCTGCGAGGGCGCGGCGGTGCCGGATTTCCGACCGGCATAAAGTGGGACACGGTGCGCCTGGCACCGGCGGCGCAAAAGTACATCGTCTGCAACGCTGATGAGGGCGACAGCGGCACTTTCGCCGATCGGATGATCATGGAGGGCGACCCCTTCGTGCTAATCGAAGGCATGACCATCGCGGCCGTCTGTGTGGGTGCCACCCTGGGCTACGTTTACATCCGTTCTGAATATCCCTTCGCCATCGCGGCCATGCAGCGGGCGATCCAAACGGCGCGGGCCGCCGGCCTGCTCGGCATCGGCGTGGCTGCATCGTCCCATGCCTTCGACATCCAAGTCCGCGTCGGCGCGGGTGCCTATGTCTGCGGTGAGGAAACGGCCCTTTTGGAGTCGCTTGAGGGCAAGCGCGGACAGGTTCGCGCCAAACCGCCCCTGCCCGCCCACATTGGCCTATTTGGACAGCCGACAGTCATCAACAACGTCCTATCGCTGGCGGCGATACCCTTCATCCTTGCCGAAGGGGCCGAAGCCTATCGCGACTTTGGGGTGGGCCGGTCGCGCGGCACGATGCCGAGCCAGTTGGCGGGCGATCTGCGGAACGGCGGACTGTTTGAAACGCCGTTCGGCGTCACTCTCGGCGCGCTGGTGGATGACATCGGCGGTGGCACAGCGTCTGGCTTGCCTGTGCGCGCCGTGCAGGTCGGCGGGCCACTTGGGGCCTATTTCCCGCGCGCCCTTTTTGACACGCCTTTTGACTATGAGGCGTTTGGCGCGCGCGGCGGCCTGATAGGTCACGCCGGGGTGGTGGTCTTCAATGAGACTGTCGACATGGCAGCCCAGGCGCGCTTCGCCATGGCGTTCTGCGCTGTGGAAAGCTGTGGCAAATGCACGCCATGCCGCATCGGCTCGACCCGCGGGGTGGAGGTGATCGATCGCATCGTTCAGGGCCAAGACCGCACCGCCAACTTGGCTGTGCTCGAAGACCTCTGCGAGACCATGAAATTTGGCTCACTCTGCGCCCTCGGTGGCTTTACGCCCTACCCAGTAATGAGCGCCCTCACCTATTTCCCGCAAGATTTCGGCGCTGTGGCGCCCCAGACCGAAACGGTAGGATAACGGCCATGAGCCTGATCCAGGAAATCGATTTTGGCACGCCCGCGTCGAAAGCCAGTACGCAGGTTACCCTGACGATTGACGGCAAGCGCGTCAGTGTGCCGGCCGGGACATCGATCATGCGCGCGGCTAAGGCCATGGGTACCTCCATTCCCAAGCTGTGCGCCACCGATAGCCTTGAGCCGTTCGGCTCCTGCCGCCTCTGCCTGGTCGAAATTGAAGGACGCGCCGGGACGCCCGCCTCCTGCACCACACCGGTAGCCGAAGGCATGACCGTGACAACCCAGAATCCGCGCCTAGCCAAGCTGCGCAAAGGGGTGATGGAGCTCTACATCTCCGACCACCCGCTCGACTGCCTTACCTGCGCCGCCAACGGTGATTGCGAGCTGCAAGACATGGCCGGCGCGGTGGGCCTGCGGGAAGTGCGCTATGGCTATGAAGGCGACAACCACCTCTGCGAGGTGAAGGACGAGTCGAACCCCTATTTCACCTACGACCCCAGCAAATGCATTGCCTGCTCCCGATGCGTCCGGGCCTGCGACGAGGTGCAGGGCACCTTTGCGCTGACCATCGCCGGTCGCGGTTTTGCCAGCCGCGTTGCCGCCAGTCAGGCCGAACCTTTCCTGAATTCTGAATGCGTTTCCTGCGGGGCCTGCGTTCAGGCCTGCCCCACGGCGACTCTCACCGAAAAGAAGGTGATCGAAGTCGGCCAACCCGAGCATTCAGAGATCACCACCTGCGCCTATTGCGGGGTGGGCTGCACCTTCAAGGCCGAGATGCGCGGCGAAGAGGTCGTGCGCATGGTCCCCTACAAGGATGGCAAGGCCAATCGCGGCCAGTCATGCGTTAAGGGCCGGTTCGCGTGGGGTTACGCCACCCACCGCGAGCGGATCCTCAAACCCATGATCCGAAGTTCTACCTCTGACCCCTGGCGCGAGGTCAGTTGGGATGAGGCGATCGCCTATACCGCGTCGGAATTCAAACGCATCCAAGCCAAGTACGGCCGCCATTCTGTCGGCGGCATTACCTCGTCGCGCTGCACCAACGAGGAAACCTTCCTGGTGCAGAAGCTGGTGCGCACGGCCTTTGGCAACAACAACGTCGACACCTGCGCCCGCGTCTGCCACTCGCCGACAGGCTACGGGTTGAAGACCGCGTTCGGGACCTCGGCCGGAACGCAGGATTTCGACACCGTCGAGCACGTCGACGTCGCGCTGATCATCGGTGCCAATCCCACGGACGGCCATCCGGTCTTCGCGTCGCGCCTCAAACAGCGGCTGCGTGAAGGGGCGCGCCTGATCGTGATCGATCCGCGCCGCACCGATATTGTCCGCAGCCCACATATCGAGGCCGACTACCACCTACCGCTGCGGCCAGGCACGAACGTGGCCGTGCTTTCCGCCATGGCTCACGTGGTCGTCACCGAAGGCCTGATCGACGAGGCCTTCGTGCGCGAGCGGTGCGACTGGAGCGAGTTCCAGGACTGGGCCGCGTTCGTCTCCGACCCGCGCCACAGCCCCGAGACGCTAGAGCCGCTAACGGGGGTTCCCGCTGCCGACCTGCGCGGCGCGGCGCGGCTCTACGCCACCGGCGGCAATGCTGCGATCTACTATGGCCTGGGCGTCACCGAGCACAGCCAGGGCTCGACCACGGTGATGGCCATCGCCAACCTGGCCATGGCGACGGGTAACCTTGGCCGTCCGGGCGTGGGGGTAAATCCATTGCGGGGTCAGAATAACGTCCAAGGGGCCTGCGATATGGGCTCGTTCCCGCACGAGTTCTCTGGCTATCGTCATGTCTCCGACGATGCGGCGCGGGAAATGTTTGAGACCGTCTGGGGCGTCGAAATCGACAATGAACCCGGGCTGCGTATCCCGAACATGCTCGACGCTGCTGTCAATGGCGCATTCAAGGGCATCTATATTCAGGGCGAGGACATCCTGCAGTCCGACCCCAACACCAA
>CANKEA010000204.1 GCA_947480815.1 Caulobacterales bacterium
AGCTTGCCGGAGGCGAAATCCTCGACCGTATCGCCCAGGCTCATGCGGTTGGATGCGATCAGATAGTCCAAAGCCGCAACCACGCCCGACGACCCCGCGCCCGGCACCGCCAGGTCGCGCGCGGCGTAGACTCCAGTTGCTATAAGCACCGCATCATGCTCGCGGCGCAGGTCGCCGAGAGACGCGTCGCGGCCGACCTCAAACCCCAGTCTGAAGATCACACCGCTTTCGGCGAGGCGCTTGGTGCGCCGTTCGACGATGGGCTTTTCCAGCTTAAAGCCGGGGATACCGTAGATCAGAAGACCGCCAGCGCGATCGTGCCGGTCATAGATCGTCACCGTGCAACCGGCTTCGATCAGGCGTTCGGCGGCGGCTAGGCCCGCCGGACCGGCTCCGATAATGCCCACCGACTGACCGCGCAAGGGACCAGCTGCAATCGGTTTGACCCAACCCTCTTCCCACGCCTTGTCGGTGATATAGCGCTCGACTGCGCCAATGGTGACGGTGCCATGTCCCGATTGCTCGATGACGCAGTTGCCCTCACACAGGCGGTCCTGCGGACAGATGCGGCCACAGACCTCGGGCATGGCGTTAGTTGCGGCCGAGAGGGCATAGGCCTCCTCTAACCGGCCTTCGGCGGTCATGCGCAGCCAGTCAGGGATGTTGTTGTGCAGCGGGCAATGGGTTTGGCAGAACGGCACGCCACATTGCGAGCAGCGCGAAGCTTGTTCATTGGCCTTGGCATCGATGAAATCGGCATAGACCTCATGGAAGTCTTGCCCACGCACCGGTGCCTCACGCTTCTGCGGCGTGCGGCGCGGCACAACGGTGAATTTCAACATGCGCTCAGCCATGCTGGCATCCCCTTGAGACGGGTTTCAAAAAAGTCGGTACGCTACGGACGAGCGGCGTAATAAGGCGGACGACCGCTGCGCGAAACTATGTGGTACAATAGGTTGACTAATATTGAGGCGAATTTGCGGTTGCAGCGCACAATTTCATCTCGCTACCCGCTAATTAGTCTATTTTTTTTACATAAATCCGGGGAAGCCTATGCCAGCCTGGCTGGACGCCATCATTCTGGGGCTCATCGAGGGCCTAACCGAGTTCATTCCCGTCTCCTCAACCGGCCACCTGCTGTTGGCCAAGCTGGCGTTGGGGTTACAGGGTGCGACCTGGGATACCTTCATCGTGCTGATCCAGCTGGGCTCCATCCTGGCGGTGGTGGCGCTATATTTCGGCAAGCTGTGGTCGGTGGCGCTGCGTTTGCCTACCGATCCTTCAGCGCGGCGGTTTGTTCTGAGTGTTTTGGTCGCGTTTTTTCCCGCCATCATCGCGGGGGTCGGGCTGCACGACATCATCAAACAGGTTCTGTTCGAGAGCCCTCGGCTGATCTGCGTCTCGCTGATCGTCGGCGGGGGGGCGCTTATTGCGCTCGACCGAATGCAACCGACCCGCCACATCGATGCCATGCATCTCCCGCTCGGCAAGTCGTTGCTGATTGGACTGTTCCAGTGCCTGTCGCTGATCCCAGGTGTGTCGCGCTCCGGCGCCACCATCGCCGGGGCCGTGCTGCTGGGCGTCGAAAAGCGGGCGGCGGCGGAATTCAGCTTCTTCCTGGCCATGCCGACTATGGCGGGCGCCTTCGCCTATGATCTTTACAAGAGCCGGGATGCGCTGAGCCTGGACCAGGCTGGCTTGATCGCCATCGGCTTCGTGGTCGCCTTCGCCTCGGGCTTGGTTGTGGTGAAGCTGATGCTCGACTTCGTCAGCCGCCGCGGGCTGACGCCGTTCGGCATCTGGCGCATCGCCTTGGGGACGATCGGTCTGGTACTGTTGATCCGCGGGGGTGGACTAGGCTGAGGCCGGTGCCTCGGCGTATTGGCCGCCGTTGCGATAGCGGTAGAGGTAGGTCGGGGCGATAGCCTCAATCGCGGTCGGAACAATACCAAGGTCGGTCAGCCCCAACGCCTTGCCGGTCGGCACATTATCGACCTGCAGCAGCAAGACCTGGTCGGACGTGGGCGGAACCACAGGCAGGATGGCACTAAACGGTACCAGCAGGTCGCCGACCTTGCCCATCAGGCCCGCGACCTGAGCCGGCACGGCCAGGATCGGGCGGCTGCGATAGGTATAGCGCAACACCAGTTCAACAATTTCGCGCAGGGTCATAACCGATGGCCCACCCAGTTCCAGCGTCTTGCCGGCCAGCGAAGGGTCTGAAATCGCCTTGGCGATGGCCTTGGCCACATCGGTGACGAACACCGGCGCAAATTTCGTCTCCGCGCCGGGCAGCGGTACAACCGGCGCGAGCGCCGTCATCTTGGCGAAACGATTGAGCAGTCCGTCTTCCGCGCCAAACACCACCGACGGACGAACAATAATCGCCTCGGGCAACACGGCGCGCACCGCGGCCTCGCCGGCGGCCTTGGTGCGAGCGTATTTCGACGGGCTGTGCGCGTCGGCACCTAGGGCCGACATTTGTACAAAGGTCTTCACCCCGGCAGCCTTGGCGGCCTTGGCGATCGTCTCGGCACCCATGGTGTGCAGGCTCATGAAGCCCTGGCGGCCGCTCTCGTACAGCACCCCGACCAAATTGATGCAGGCCTCTGCACCCACCAGGGCCCGCTGAACCGAATCCGGACTGCGGATATTGGCCTGGACCACCTCGATCTGGCCGACATCACCCAGCATACGCAGGCGATAGCCCCGGCCGGGCTGGCGCACCGCCACCCGCACCCGATAGCCCGCCTTGGCCAGGGCGCGCACGGTCTGCACCCCGACAAAGCCCGAACCGCCAAAAATCGTGACCAGACCCTGCATCGACAAGCTTCCGTCCAGCGCCCGAAATGGACCGCAACACATGCGGGATAGACGAGCGGGAAGCGCCGCGCAATCTCATGCCTCAACCCTTGTGGCCCCAGCGCGCATTGTTGCGCATTGACCCCGCAAAGGCGGTGCCCTAAGAACCGCCCCTCGCGCCGATCCGGCTTGTGGAACGGGGCCCAGGTGGCGGAATTGGTAGACGCGCTGGCTTCAGGTGCCAGTGGCCGAAAGGCCGTGAAGGTTCGAGTCCTTTCCTGGGCACCATTCGACGATTGAGGCCGGCGGAGACGCCGGCCTTTCTCTTTCGGACGGCCCCGCGCATTCGTTTATAGTAACGCTGGCGCGATTCTTATGAAGAGGCGCGATCTGATGGCTAACCACGTCCATGAAGGCGATCTTCCGGCGGGCCTGTTCAAGAGCGCGGCCAGTGTCGCCATCGATTCTGAGACCATGGGCCTACGGCTGGGGCGCGACCCGCTGTGCGTGGTGCAGATCTCCGACGGCGGCGGCGACGCCCATCTGGTGCGGCTGGACCGCTCCAAATACGACGCCCCCAACCTGAAAGCCCTGCTGACCGACCCGGCGGTGCTGAAGATCTTCCACTTCGGCCGCTTCGACATCGCCATGTTCCTGCTGCACCTGGGCGTGACCACCGCGCCCGTCTACTGCACCAAGATCGCGTCAAGGTTGGCCCGCACCTACACCGACCGCCA
>CANKEA010000205.1 GCA_947480815.1 Caulobacterales bacterium
CGGACGACGCCTATCTTCTGGGCATGATTGGCAAGGGCTAGAGCGCGATGGGATCGGGCGGTCGCCCGATCGCTGAATTTTGCCCACCTAACACGCCCCGGCGGTTAGACCGCCGGCTGACTCTCGATCGTGTCGAGTGGCTTTTCGTAGATCACCGCTTCGAAAGCGTGCAGGCGCTTGTAGATCGAGATGAGCTCGATGAACGTCGTCCAGCTGTTGACTAGGTACTGAAACGACGATCCGACCTGAACGAAGGCCGTCAGGATCTGTTGCATCAGGCCCAAGGTCAGACGGCCAGCAACAATGGCTGGGCCGAGAAGCAGCAACGGAAAAATCACGTCAGCCTGCAGGTAGAGGTACCGCCCGACATTGAAATAGACGTAGTGAAAATACATGCGGAAATAGTTCTTTTGAACGTTTCCAAACAGCTCCCCCAGCGTCAGCGGGCCGGCCCGATCGGCGTTGTCCTCGCCATAGACCAGCTCCTTGCGATAAGCCGCTTCCACCCGCTGGTTTTTGAAATTCAGGCCGGGCAATTTGATGCCGATCGAGGCCAGGAACACGGTCCCGAAGAAGGCCCAAAGCAGGGCGGCAATGACCAGGGCATGCGGGACAGTTCCAAGGATTGGAAGCTCCGTGACCGACTTCGACAGCCGGTTCAGTAACGGCAGGAAGGCGATGAGGGTCATGACCGATTTGACCAGGCTCACGCCGAGGTCCTCGGTGATCGTCGAAAATCGCATGGTGTCTTCTTGCACGCGCTGGGCCGCGCCCTCGACGTTGCGCAGTTTCTGCCAATGTTCGACGTAGTACTGGTTCATCGCCTTGCGCCAGCGGAAGACGTAGTGATTGATGAAGAACAGGTTCAGCACGGCCAAGGTGATGCCGCCCAGGGCGATCCATAGGAAAGACAAGGCACCGGCATAAAACTGGCTTAGCGTCACCTTCGCCGTATGGGAAAGGGCCGCCTGAATCATATCGTAGAACGGGCCGCGCCAGTTATTCAACGTCACGTCGAACTGTACGTCGAGATAGGTCGCGAGGATGATCAGGCCCGATCCCAGGATGGACCAGCGCCACCACGGATGCGGCGAGACGATCCGCCAGAATGCGGCGAACGCGCCTAGAAAGACGGCGTAGTAGATATAGAACCAGAGGAAGGGCCGGGAGATGAAAACCTGTAGCCCGATGATCGGCGGCGCATTTTCTGCCGCTGGCGGCAGACCGATCAAGGCACCCAGCTGTCGCCCACCGATGTACCAAAGGCCGACGGCGATCGCGATCCACAATCCGGCAGACAGGAAGAACCATTTCGGGCGCGGGAAGAATGACGTGAACATCGGTTGGACGATCCCCGGGTTTGGCTATCGCGGTAGCATGGCCAGCACTTCGTGGCGCAGGTTAGGCGGAGGTTTCGAGCGAGGCTAGAGGGCTATTGGAAGCTGCCGGCCATCATACACGTTACCCCGGCGTCAGAGACGATGGTTGTCGCCGCAACACCCAGGCCGGTCTCGAAATAGACCGGCGGGCCGTTCTTCGGCACGACCTTGATCTCGGCCGGACTGCTGAACTGACACACGCCCTTGAAGCCCCTCTGGCTGGCCTTGTCGGCGCTGATCGCGCAGTCGACGTGGCCGATGCGGCGCCCGTATTGCGCATCGTTGAACTGGAACATCATCCAGGCGTCGCCGCGGCCTAGCTCGCCCTGCGGCGTACCCGGGCGGCAGGGCAGCCCGACGATCTTGTCGGCCTGCACAGAGGCGGTTGAGGCGGCGATGATATTGTGTTTGGAGATCACATTGGTGATCGCCACTGCGCTCAGGGTGATCATGACAAACGCCACGACGGCGATGATCGTTTTCCATTTCCGGCTCCTGGGGCCCTTACCGCGCTCGGCTCGATAGTCGGTCATCGGACTGCGTCCAGGATGCGGCGGGCCCGGTCGACGACCGGTTTGTCGACCATGGCACCATCGACGGAGACCGCTGCCCCGCCGCTACCCGCGTCTGCGGCCAGCATGCGCCGGGCCCATTCGACTTCCTGGAGGGTCGGAGCAAAGCCGTCTCGCACAGAGGCGATCTGGGCGGGGTGGATGCAGAGCTTGCCACCGAATCCAAGCGCACGGGTGCGGGCAACATCGGCGCTGACGCGTGCCAGGTCGGTGAAGGTCGGTGTGACCCCGTCAATCGGCGGCGCCAGGCCGGATAGACGAGAGGCGATGGTCATCTGTAGCCGGATCGGATCGACCAGGAAGTCTTCGGCCCCCAAAACCAGGTCGCAGGCGAGGTCGATGGCACCGATGGCCAGGCGCACCACACCGGGTGTTGCGGCAATTGCGGCGAGGCCGACGACGCCTTCGGCGCTTTCGACCAGGGCGACGGTCGGTTTGGTGGCGGCCACGTTAGCCAGGGCGGTGCCTGAGATGGCCTTTGGGATCACCAGGCCCATCACCCCTATGTGGGTGGTCAGGGCTATATCGGCGGCGAAATCGGCGCTGTCGGCGGCGTTCACGCGGATCAAGACCGGCTTGGTCGCGTCGAGCCAGGCGGCAATATTGGCGCGGGCCTGAGCCTTGTTGGCCGGGGCGACGGCGTCTTCCAGATCAACGATGACCAGATCGGCACCAGACGCGAGGGCCTTGTCGAACCGGTCGGGTCTGTCGGCCGGAACGAACAGTAGGGTGCGGGCGGCGGCGATGCGCTCTGATGGCGTCACGCGGTCAGTGCTCCGATGGCGTTGAGCGCGCCCACATGCCACAGCCGTTCGACCAGCACAGCGTCGTCTGCGCGGCCGCCGAATCTGATCAGGCTACGGGCCTTGGCAGTCAGCTCCTCGCGGCTCAGGGTATTGGTCGGGTCGCCCTTGGGATCGTCGACCCGCGCCTCGATGCGGCGGCCGTCGGTTGTTTCGACCATAACCTTGCCGATCCATCGGGCGGGATAGGCGGCGTCGACCTCAGGATCGAGCGCCATGGTCACACGGTCGCGGAAACTGGCCACGTCGTCGCGCGCCAGAACGCCTTCGAACTGCGCCAGGTCGGCCACCCCACCATTGGCGATCAGTCCCAGAACGCTACCCATGGAGAACTTGGCCTGGTGAATGGTTTCGGGGATGGTCACGGCACCCAGCACATCGATGGCACCCTGATGCACCAGCGTGGTGACGTGGGCGATGTCGGAGGCGGCCAGATGATGATCCTGCATGGCCTTGAGCAGGGCGTCGGCAGCGGGGTGTGTGTGGCGGCAGGAGGCGTGGAACTTGAAAGACGTCTCGGCCGTGGCCCAGCGGGTTCCGAGCCCTGCGGTCAGGCGGGCCACATCGGCATCGGTAGACATGCCGGCGGCCATGCCTTGCGCGCCCTCAAGAATGGCTTGTGCGCCGGTGAAGCCGTCCCTGGCCAGATAGGCCGAGGCTAGGCCTGTGCTGGCAGCATGGGCGGTGTGCAGCTGTTTGGAGTCGGCAGCGTCGCGTAAGAATTCCCACAAGCCTGCTGCCTGGGTTCCGGCAGAGCCAAAGGCTTGCAGCATCTGCTCC
>CANKEA010000206.1 GCA_947480815.1 Caulobacterales bacterium
CCATCGGTCCAGAACGCGGCGAGGGTCTCGATTATGGCTGCCGGATCTTCCATCTGACACAGGGTTGCACGCACTCCGCGGCGCTCATCGTCGGTTCCGGCAGGTGCCATATCGACATAGGCGGCAAGATGTTTCCGAAACATACGCAGTCCCAGGTGCGCACCGTAGAAGTCCAGACTGGCCGCCATGTGCCCATCCACAATGGCCAGGCGCTCGTTCAAGTCGGGCTCAAGCCATGGCCTCCCGGCAAGGGCCGCATCCAACGCCGCCGGCAGCCAGGGGCGGCCAAGCACCCCACGACCCAGCATCACACCGTCTGCGCCAGATTGAGCCAGGGCCTCACGGGTCGTATCCAGACTGGTGATGTCGCCGTTGACGATAACGGGAATCCGCAGCGCCTGCTTAACCGGTGCCACGGCCCGCCAGTCTGCGGTGCCTTTGTAGAATTGCTGACGCGTGCGGCCGTGGACGGTAACGCCAACAGCGCCGGCGGCCTCACAAGCCAGTGCCACATCGACGGCGTTGCGAGAGGCATCGTCCCAACCCAGGCGCATTTTTACAGTGACTGGTACTCCCGCCGTGACGGCTGCGGCGGTCAACTGGGCGGCCAGCGTCACATCACGCATCACGGCCGAACCGCATTTCAGGCCTGACACCGATTTGGCCGGACAGCCGAAATTGAGATCCACGATATGGGCACCCGCCTTCACCGCCATTTCGGCCCCGCGTGCGATCCAGTCGGGATCGCCGCCGACCAGCTGAACAACCATGAGATCAAGACCGTCACCCACGGCGGCGCGGCGAACCTGGTCGGGTCGGCCGCGCGCAAATTCGGCGCAAGCCACCATCTCTGTGGCAACGTAGGCTGTACCCAGGCGCGCGCTGAGGCGCCGGAACGGCAGGTCCGTAATCCCGGTCATGGGTGCTGTCAGCACTCGGCCTTTCAGCGCTATATCTCCGAAGGTGAGCATTGTGCTTATTTTTTAACCTATCCAACCGACTTCTTTTTAGGCACTTTTGTGCAGTGCGTAAACCCTGGACAATTCACATTTATTGAGTGATGAGGCCCGATGAAATTTAGCGCAGTTCTCGTAGCCGCCGGATCGGGCCTTCGCGCCGGCCCAGGGCTGCCAAAGGCATGGCGCCACTTGGCTGGGCGGACCGTTGCGCGGTGGTCGGCCGAAAGCCTGCTCGCCGCTGGCGCTGATCCCCTAGTGGTGGTTGTCGCCAAAGATATGCTGCCATTTGCCGCCGAGTCCCTCGCAGGGCTCAACATTCATTTCGCCTCAGGGGGCGCCAGTCGGGCTGAGTCGGTTCGGGCCGGTCTGACGACGGCGGCAAGCGTGTCGGAGCCCGACGGAATCGTTCTGATTCACGATGCCGCGCGGCCGTTTGTAATGCGTCGTCATGTCGAAGACTTGCTGGCAGCCCTGACCCATGCAGACGGGGCCGTCCCTGCCCTGCCCGTTTCCGACACCTTGAAGCGCCAGACAGATGCAGGCGCTACGACAGCGCCACGGGAAGGCCTTTGGCGTGCGCAGACGCCGCAGGCCTTTACACTAAATCATATTATCCGCGCCCACGCCGGGTGGAGCGGTCCGGGCGAACCGACAGATGATGCCGCTGTGATCGAGGCGGCCGGTGGTCGTATCGCCTTTTCGCAGGGCGACCCCCTGCTTATGAAACTTACCTATCCGGAGGATTTCGTCATTGCTGAGCACCTAGCCGGTGCCCAGCGCCAAAACCGTATCGGCCAAGGCTTTGACGCCCACCGTTTCGGGCCAGGCAACAGCATCATGCTTTGCGGCATAGCGGTGCCACACGACTTCGGTCTCGTCGGTCATTCTGACGCCGATGTCGGGTTGCATGCCCTGACAGACGCTCTGCTGGGGGCCATCGGAGAGGCAGATATTGGTGAGCACTTCCCGCCAACAGACCCGCAATGGCGCGGGGCATCGTCTGACCGCTTTGTGCGCCATGCCGTGTCGCTGATTCACAGCCGCGGTGGTCAGGTGATCAACGCCGACATCACCCTGATCTGCGAGGCCCCCAAGGTGAAGCCTCACCGACAGGCCATGCGAGAGCGGATTGCACAGCTGCTGGACCTGCCCGTGGAGGCCGCATCGGTAAAGGCGACCACGACAGAAGGGATAGGCTTTACTGGCCGCAGCGAAGGCCTGGCCGCGCAGGCCGTCGTCTCGGTTTCGCTGCCGGCCTAGCTACCAGCTGCCGGTATTTGGCAGGGAGCCCCAGGGCTCAGCCGGCTTGAGCGCCGGGCCCTTCTGCAGCAGCTCAATCGATATGCCATCCGGCGAGCGAATGAAGGCCATACGGCCGTCGTGCGGCGGCCGGTTGATGATCACGCCCTTTGCCTGCAAGCTGGCGCAGACGGCGTAAATGTCGTCCACAGCGAAGGCGAGATGGCCAAAGTTGCGCCCTCCATCATAAACCTCTGGGTCCCAGTTATAGGTCAGCTCTAGTGCTGGGCTTGTTTCCGTTGTCGCGCCATCGGCATCGATTCCGGCCAGGTCGTCGGGCGCGGCAAGGAACACCAGGGTGAAGCGGCCGGCAGTATTTTCGATCCGCCGGATCTCAACCAGACCCAGTTTGCTGACGTAAAAGTCCAAGGCCACCTCGAGATCGGCGACGCGAACCATGGTGTGCAGAAAGTGCATCTGGTGCTGTCCTTACGCGAACATGGTTTTTCCAACCGGCAATGAAGGGCTCGGATCCGAGTCTTATAGACATAGGTCTTAGCCCCGCTCGATGTCATCTCGATTTCCGCCTCACCTTGAGAGGTCTATGGTCACGTCTGTTCGGCAACTTCCATGTTTGAGGACTGATTCTCAGCACGCCCCATGACGATGTTCCCCGACCCGATCAACGCATTGGCACGGCAGCTGATTGACGCTGCGCGCCAGTCTGGTTTGCGGATCGCCACGGCCGAGAGCTGCACAGGCGGATTGGTGTCCGCCGCCCTCTGCGCCGTCGCCGGTGCGTCCGATGTCTTTGATCGCGGCTTCGTGACCTATTCCAACACCGCCAAGATGGAGATGCTGGGTGTTCCAGCCAGCACACTTGGTGCGTTTGGCGCTGTTTCGGAACCAACAGCCCGTGCAATGGCTAAGGGCGCGTTGGCCCATTCGGACTCGGACCTGGCCATCTCCATTACTGGGATTGCCGGCCCTGGCGGCGGCAGTTCTGAAAAGCCGGTCGGCACGGTTTACCTGGCCGTGGCGCGACGCGACGGCGCGGTGCAATGCCGTCACGAAAGCTTCGGCGACCCGGGCCGCGAGACGATCCAGATGGACAGCCTGGCCTCGGCCCTGACGATGCTACTCGACGCCCTGGCATGACAGACCTTCTGGCCAGGATCGCTCCACTTTTTAAGGTGCGGCGTAACGACGTACGCCATGCGATCCGCGTCTCTGCCGCCTGTGGCGCGACTTTCGCCTTTATGCGCCTGTTGAACATCCCCGGCGGCCAGTGGGCGGTATTTACCACTGTCATCATTATGCA
>CANKEA010000207.1 GCA_947480815.1 Caulobacterales bacterium
ACCCTAAGCCGCGACATCGCTGCCCAGGCCATCTTCCCGGCCGTGGACCCGCTGGACTCCACCAGCCGGATCATGGACCCGCTGGTGATTGGCGAAGAGCACTACGGTGTGGCCCGCCAGGTCCAGGAAATCCTTCAGCAGTACAAGGCGCTGAAGGACATCATCGCCATCCTGGGCATGGACGAGCTTTCCGAGGACGACAAGCTGACCGTGGCGCGGGCCCGTAAGATCCAGCGCTTCCTGAGCCAGCCGTTCTTCGTCGCCGAACAGTTCACCAACACACCGGGCAAGTTCCTGTCGTTGGAAGAAACCATCAGCTCGTTCAAACGCATCGTCGCCGGCGAAGGTGACAGCCTGCCGGAAGCAGCCTTCTATATGGTCGGTGGCTTCGATGAGGTGATCGCAAAGGCCGAAAAAATGGCGGCCCAAGCCTAATGAGCGGCAAGCTCCACTTCTCCCTGGTTTCGCCTGAGCGCGAACTGTTCGCCGGAAACGTCGATCAGGTCGATGCGCCCGGCATCGAAGGTGACTTTGGCGTTCTGGCCAACCATGCACCGTTCATGACGGCTCTGAAGACCGGGGTTGTCACCGTGCGAGATGGCGGGTCGGCCCGCGTATTCGAGATCGAAGGCGGTTTCGCGGATGTCACGCCCGACGGCCTGACGATCCTGGCAGAAAGCGCTGTCGAAAGAGGCTAATTGATCTAAATCCGCCTCATAGATCGCGTAGGGGTCTTGCGAGATGAGGGGCGGACGGTCATTCATTCGGCGTTACGTTAGGGAACAAGAAAAATGCGTCTCACGCTTCTCATCACCGCCGCCAGCATCGCGGCCCTCTCGTCGGCGGCTTTCGCCCAGGAACCGGCTGCACCCGCTGCGGCCGCGCCTGCCGCTGCTATGGCACCTGCCCCTGAGGCAACGGCACCTGCCGCTGGCGCGCCGCTGGCCGCGCCCGAAGGTACGACCCCGGCTGCTGTGGCCCCGCCCGCTGCTCAAGAGCTAGCGCCCCTGCCGACCAACCCGCTTGGCCTGACCCTGATCGATACCCTCGAAAAGATTTGTAAGCCGATCTCCAATCAGACTGGCAAGCTTGACGATCTGGCCAAGGCGGGCGGTTTCGTTAAAAAGCGCCAGCTTTGGACCAAGGAAGTCGACAAGGTCGGCACTCAAGTGGTCGTCCAGCCAGTTTCGGTCGCTAACCCGACGACCTGCACCCTGACGATCAACCACGCTAAGGGCGGTTTCCAAGATCTCGTCAACGGTATGCACGCCTGGGCCTCGCGCCAAGATCCCGTCTTGCAACTGCGTGCGCCCTACGCCTATGACGATCAGATAACCAAGATGAAGCGTACCACCGTCGGCTGGGAAGCCCCGAGCGCGACCTCAACCACAGGCATGACGGGTATGGCCTTCACGGGCCTGGCCATGTTGAACGGCAAGGACATCGTGCGCGGCCTGGATCAATCGGAATTGATGTATCAAGTCCGCAAGTGATCTTGCGCCACGCGGCCCCTCCGGGCTTGCGGATATGACTTTGTTAGATCACCCAGGCTCTGAAGGTCCCGAAAAAGGGCTTCAGAGCCTGTTTTGCCTTTTCATATCAGCCTTGCACAACGCCAGATGAATCCACTGGATATGGGCGGAATCGTTGGTGTCGGCTTGGTACTCTTGGCCTATGCCGGCGCGGCGTTTGGCAAGCTGAATCCCGAAAACTGGCCGTCGCTGGCCTGTAATCTGATCGGCTCATTGCTGATCCTGTGGTCTTTGACCACGGCCTTCAATCTTTCTGCCGCATTGATGGAAGGATCGTGGGCACTGGTCGCAAGCATAGGATTGCTGCGGGCTGTTTTCAGGAAACGCTGATCCAGTCAAGACAGGCTGTAGCCACATCTTCCCAACCGGGCTCGCCAGGTAGCCAGTGGCTCATACTCTCAAAGACCCGCAACGCTCCGCCCAACCGCTCTGCTGTGCGCCGCACTGTGCCGGCCGGGCTGATAGCGTCCTTGCCGCCGGCGATGGTTAGCGATCTGACCCGGCCTGCATCGCGCACGGCCGTGGTCATCATCGGGTCCAGCCACCAGCTCAACACCTCAAATAGCGCACGGCCGCTCTCGGGCATCATGCGGTCGTAGGTCCGCTTCTGCTCGGCTGGGTCCATCTGATCGATGCTGTAATGTCCAGTGACCGTGCGGTCGGGGGCTACGGCCTGTAGCCAATACTGCCCGAGCGCGAAAAGGCTGACGGCACTGACCGCCTCTTCCAGGCTCTGACCCGACACGCCCCAGGGCGCCGACGGTGCCAACAGTATCAGACCGGCGACAGGAACACGGTCGGCCGCCATCTGAGCCACCAGCCCGCCCATCGAATGGCCCAGGAGCAAGGGTGGTACCGACTGGGCTCGGCACAGCTCCGCCACAGCATCCGCATAGGCGGTCATCGATATTCCGGCGGGCGATTCGCCGGGGCCATGTCCGGGCAGGTCGGGCGTCAGAACCGTGTGGCCTGCGGCCTCGAACGGCTTGCGAAAATTCTCGAAAGCCCAGCTGGCGCAGAACGCCCCGTGGACCATTACGATTGGCGCGGTGGCGCGTTGCATGCACTCGCAGACTTTCAGAGATTAAGGCGGCTAGGCCTTGGCGAACGCCTTAAAGGCCTCGACAACCTGAAGATAGACGTTTCGCTTAAACGGCACGATCAGATCCGGTGCCTCCTGTAGGCGCGCCCAGCGCCACGAGTCGAACTCAATCGTCTCATGATGTTCTAGTTCAATCTCATCCGCCTCGCCCTCGAAGCGAAAGGCATACCAGGCTTGCTTCTGCCCCTGCCAATGGCCGCGAGCCGCAACCTCGGGTGGAAAGGTGTAGGCAATCCAGCCTTGGGTATGCCCAAGCAGGCGGATAGACGTAACGCCCGTCTCCTCGGCAAGTTCGCGACGGGCGGCGGCTTCCAGATCTTCGCCCGGATCGACCCCGCCCTGCGGGAATTGCCATAGATGTCCCAGCGACGCCGTATGCTCTTGGCCAGGATGGACGTTATCGGTCGCGCGACGTCCCAACCAAACCAGGCCATCGACATTGAACAGCACGATTCCGACGTTGGGCCGATAGAGCGTGAGGTCTATGTCCACGCGCCTAACGTTTGGACATAACGGCCAAGGCCGGTGCCAGTTGCACGCCGCGTTGCGGCAAGCTGCGGGCCCAGGTCTTGATGGCGGTCGGGGTCACCGGATAGGCGAAGCCCGAACCCAGCGCCGTACTGCCCTTGATCGCACCCGTTTCCAACTCGCCCAGAGCCAGATTGATGGCTTCGGCAGACGGGTGATCATCGATGACACTGTGAGCACTCGCCCGCATCAGCCCGCCACCACGGCGACGCGCCTGACCGTCGTCAATAAAGGCCACGCCGCGGCGGGCTAGGACCGACGAAAAGGCCGTCATCGCCGCATCGGAATTGAGGAAGCCCCCACCCAAATAGTTGGTAACGCCGACATAGCCGACCCCGCGTAAAAGCAGCCA
>CANKEA010000208.1 GCA_947480815.1 Caulobacterales bacterium
GCTGGCCCTCGGGCGGCAAGTCAGATTGGGGCGCGGTCGAAGACATTCGCACCAAGCCTGACAATAGTGGTCACAAAGACGATGATCACGAAGGCGATTAAGCCTAGGGCCAGGGCGATATTGCGTCCGCCGCGGGCCTTCTCCTCAGGCGTTAGGTCTTTCCGTGGCATTAGAGTGGCCCCAGGCCCAGCGCATGTTCAGCCAGCAGGGCGGCGAACAGGCTGAACAAATAGACGATTGAGAAGGCAAACAGGTTGCGCGCGGCGCGGGCATCGGCCTTTACGCCGTACAGCCCATCATCGGTGCGCACGTCCATAAGCTGCTCGCCCGCATGGCTGCGCAAAAGGCGCAGCGCCAGAACCAGGAACACCAGTCCGCCACCGCAGGCAATAGCAAGATAGGCTGTGCCGCCCAGGCCAGTGAAAGCCGGCGCGATGGCAACCGGCACGAACAGCAGGCTGTAGACCAGGATCTGCTGCCGGGTGGACTTGGCACCCTTGACCACCGGCATCATCGGCACACCCGCATTGCTGTAGTCCTCGCTGGTATAGAGCGAAAGGGCCCAAAAGTGAGCGGGGGTCCACATGAAGATGATCAGCACCATCAGCCAGGCGTTGAGGGGCGCGGTTCCGGCCGCTGCTGCCCAGCCGATTGCCGGCGGCAGTGCCCCCGCGAGCCCACCGATGACGATGTTCTGCGGCGTGCTGCGCTTGAGCCACATGGTATAGACCACGGCATAAAATAGGATGGTGAAGGCCAGCAGGAAGGCCGCAAGCCAGTTCACAGCCATGCCCATCAACCCAACCGAAAACAGGCTGAGCGTGATTCCGAGCGCCAGGGCATCGGCCCCCTGGACCCTACCCGACGGCACCGGCCGCCCGCGCGTGCGGCGCATCTTTGCGTCGATATCGGCGTCAAACCACATGTTGAGCGCCGCAGAAGCACCAGCGCCCACAGCGATACACAAGATAGCGACAGCGCCCAGGAAGGGGTGGATCGGCCGGTCTGCACAGACCAACCCGGTCAGTCCCGTGAAGACCACCAGCGACATCACCCGGGGTTTCAACAGCTGGAAATAGTCCTGCCAGCGGGCGGGCGCAGCGGGACGGATTGCAGCAGGCTGTGCGGCGAGGCCAGTCATGGGGCGTGTCATACTCGAATGGCCAGATAAGCGGCCGGAAGGGGAGACGCCCGCCCAGGGAAGGGACGGGCGCTCGGCAGACAAGTCATAGATCGCTCTAGTGCGCGTCTTCGTGGATCACCGGCAGTTCGTTGAACTGGTGGAACGGCGGCGGCGAAGACAGGGTCCATTCCAGCGTCGTGGCACCTTCGCCCCAAGGATTGGAGCGTGCAGGACGACGACGCACAGCGGCTTCGATCAGCACCAGTAGGAAGATGCCAACGCCGACCAGAGTGATGAGATATCCAAACGAAGAGAGTTGGTTCCACTTCGCAAACGCATCGGGATAGTCGACGTAGCGGCGTGGCATGCCCTGCAGGCCCAGGAAGTGCTGTGGGAAGAACACCAGGTTCACGCCGATGAACATCACCCAGAAGTGGGCGGCCCCGAGGAACTCGTTGTAACGCACGCCCCACATCTTCTCGAACCAGTAGTAGAACCCGGCAAAGATCGCAAACACGGCACCCAGGCTCAACACATAGTGGAAGTGCGCCACGACATAATAGGTGTCTTGCAGGCTGTAATCGATGCCGGCATTGGCCAGAACCACGCCGGTAACGCCACCGACGGTGAACAGGAAGATGAAGCCGATCGCCCACAGCATTGGCGTTTTGAACTCGATCGAGCCGCCCCACATGGTGGCAATCCAGCTGAAGATCTTCACGCCGGTCGGCACGGCGATGATCATCGTCGCGGCCACGAAATAGGCCTGCAGATTGATGTTCATGCCCACAGTGTACATGTGGTGGGCCCAGACCAGGAAGCCGACGAAACCGATCGCCACCATGGCATAGGCCATGGCCAAGTAGCCGAACACCGGCTTACGCGAGAAGGTCGAGACGATTTGGCTGATCATGCCAAAGCCCGGCAGGATGAGGATGTAAACTTCCGGGTGGCCGAAGAACCAGAACAGGTGCTGGAACATCACCGGATCGCCGCCGCCCGCCGGGTCGAAGAAGTGGGTGTGGAAGTTGCGGTCGGTGAGCAGCATGGTAATCGCGCCAGCCAGAACCGGCAGGGCGAGCAGCAGCAGGAACACCGTCACCAGGATCGACCACACAAACAGCGGCATACGGTGCAGGGTCATACCCGGAGCGCGCATATTGAAGATGGTGGTGATGAAGTTGATGGCACCTAGGATCGAACTGGCACCGGCGAGGTGGAGCGCCAGAATGGCGCAGTCCATGGCCGGACCGGTATGTCCGGTAGTCGATAGCGGCGGATAGATCGTCCAGCCGCCGCCAAAGCCAGGGCCGGGACCGCCATCGACGAACATCGACGTCACGAGCAAGCACCAGCTGGCGACCAGCAGCCAGAAACTAATATTGTTCATGCGCGGGAAGGCCATGTCCGGCGCGCCGATCATCAGCGGCACGAACCAGTTGCCAAAGCCGCCGATCATAGCAGGCATGACCATGAAGAAGATCATGATCAGGGCGTGCGCGGTGACCACCGCGTTGTAGCCATGCTTCGTGGCCGAAACCATGCCCAGCTTGACGATCCAGGAATGCGCAAACCAGCTGTCCGGCGAGAACAGCTGAATGCCCGGCGCCGCCAGCTCCCAGCGGATCAGGCCCGACAGGCCCCCACCGATCAAGCCCGCCATGATAGCGAAGAGGATGTAGAGGGTGCCGATATCCTTATGGTTCGTCGACAGGAACCAGCGGGTAAAGAACGGCGGCTTGTGATCATGCTCGTGGGCCGCGTGGGCGTGCCCAGAGTGATCGTCGTTAAAATCGCGGGGGTGAGCCGTAGCCATCGAGCGCTATCCTGATCGAACTTAGGCCGCCGGCGCGGCGGCGGGGGCCGCGGCCGGAGCGGTGGGAGTGGCGGTCGCCGCAGTGGCGACGGGAGCGGCAGCAGGCGGGGCCGCTGGAGCGGGCGGCGGGGCCTTCTGGGCCACCCAGGCGTCAAAATCAGCCTGGCTGACGATCTTGATCTCGATCGGCATGAAGGCGTGGTCAACGCCGCAAAGCTCGGAACATTCACCGTAGTAGGTGCCGAGCCGTTCAGCCTTGAACCAGGTCTCGTTTAGACGGCCTGGGATGGCGTCGATCTTGAGGCCGAACGCCGGCATGGCGAAGGCGTGGATCACGTCGGCACCCGTCACCTGCACGCGTACGACCTGATTGACCGGAGCCACGAGCGGTTCGGTCGCAGCGAGGCGGAACGGCAGGCCAGCAGCCTTGGCCTTTTCTTCGGGCAGGATGGTCGAGGTGATCTCGGAGATCTTTTGATCGGGGTACTCATAGCCCCAGTACCATTGATACCCGGTTGCCTTCACCGTCATGTAGGGCTTGGGCATGTCGTGATATTCGAACAAAAGC
>CANKEA010000209.1 GCA_947480815.1 Caulobacterales bacterium
GGCCTCGACGATCTCGCGGGCCGAACGATCTCCAGCACCCTTGAACACCATGTGTTCCAGCAGATGCGACCAGCCGCTGTGGCTCACATCTTCCCACAACGCGCCCCGCCCCGCGACGACGCTGAGCGCTATGGTCTGCAAGCCTGGCATGGGATCGCAGATGACACGAACGCCATTGGGCAGGCGGTGCAGTTTGGGAGTCTCAGACTCCAGCGAAGGCGCGGACATAGGCCTTTACGGTTTCGGCATCGGCCGGAAGGCGGTCAAATCGCTCCGGCCTTGCGGCCAGGTCAGCGGTTCCGCGTGGAGCATACGGGGTCTGTCCGCTGGCGGCCATAACAGCCTCGGGGAACTTGGCAGGATGCGCTGTCGACAATACGACCAGGGGGGTGGTCGGGTCCAGCAGGACGGTGCGGCTGGCGGCGGCGACGCCGACGGCGGTGTGCGGGTCGATCAGTTCGCCAGTCTCGTTGAGCACAGACAGGATCGTGCGCGCGGTCTGCGGCTCATCAACCGACATACCGCTGAAAATCTCGCGCATACGCGCCAAGGCCGCGGGCGGCACATTGACCGCGCCGGTTTCGGCGAAGGCCTTGAAAGTGCGCGCGGTTTCAACCCCGTCGCGTCGGACCATTTCGAAATACAGCCGCTCGAAGTTGGAGGCGATCTGGATGTCCATGGCCGGAGACTGGGTGAAAGCCACATTGCCGCGCGCGTAGAGGCCGTCCTGGAAGGCGCGCGCGACGATATCGTTGCTGTTCGTTGCCGCGACAATGTGCGCGATCGGCAGGCCCATCTGCAGCGCCACGAAACCGGCGAAGGCATCACCGAAATTGCCCGTCGGGGTCGCGAAGGCGATCGACCGGTCCGGCGCGCCAAGCGCGACAGAGGCCGTGAAATAATACACCGCCTGGGCGGCGATACGGGCCCAGTTGATCGAGTTGACGCCGGAGAGGTCGACGGCCGTGCGGAAGGCCTCGTCGGAGAAACTAGCCTTGACGATATTCTGGCAGTCGTCGAACGAGCCCTGAATTGACAGACAGCGCACATTGGCGTCGGTCGCCGTCGTCATGAAGCGGCGCTGCACCTCACTGATGCGGCCCTCGGGGAACAGGGCGATGATGCGCATATTGGCCCGCCCCCTGAACGCCTCGACCGCTGCGCCTCCGGTGTCGCCGCTCGTGGCGCAGATGATGGTCAGGATGCGATTCTGGGCGGAAAGGGCGTGTTCATAGAGCCGACCCAGCAACTGCATGGCGACGTCCTTGAACGCCAAGGTCGGACCATGGAACAACTCGAGCAGGAAGAGGTTGTCGCCAATCTGGCTGATCGGAGCCACAGCCTTGTGGCTGAAGGTCGAATAGGCCTCCTCGCACATGTCCAGCAGCACGGCCGAGTCTATGTCGGGGCCCGCAAACTTGCCGAGCACGGCGGCTGCAACCTTGGCATAGGGCTGGCCTGCGAAGGCGGCGATCTCGGCCGAGGTGAAGGTCGGCCAGACCTCAGGCGAATAGAGCCCGCCATCGGGCGCCAAGCCCGCCAAGACCGCGTCGAGGAAGCCAATCGGCGGCGAGGCGCCCCTCGTGGAAATGTAACGGGTCATGGGGTGTCTATTGGGTCTTCAGCCAGCGCAAGAGCATGGCGGAATAGACGCCAGCCAGGGCCACGGCAAGGCCGAACCAAGTCATCACATATTGTAGGTGGTTGTTGGGGATGTCGGTCGGTAGGGGTGATGGGACCAGTTCAGGCACCCCTGGATTGGTCGCTGTTTCTGCGCCCAGGAACACCGGCGCCGGATCGGGCGCTCCCAGCAGGGTGCCCATGGCCCTAAGGTCGCGGGTATAGAATTTGCCGTGGGCCGGATCGTCTGGCGGCGCGAACAGGTTGCGTTTGTCGGCGAGGCGCAGCACCCCGATCACATGCACCGGCGCGTCGGAGGCCTGCACCGGCGGACGCACACCCATGCTCTCGTCGACAAAGCCACGGTCGACCAACAGGGTCCTATAGGGGCCGCTTGGCAAAGGGCAGGCCGAGATCAGGCGGCGGCCCGGAGCACCGTCCTTGACGCCCCACATCTCGACAAATTTCGCCATCGCAAGACCGGGGCAATCGAGTTCGACGCGGATAAAGTCCAGCTTACGGGGGTCAGACACCGCGGCGAGCGCCGGCAGGGCAGGACGCGCCGGGGCAGCCTGCAAGGCGGCGATTTGGGCCAGAAGGCCTTCTTTCCAGCGCAGGCGCTGAACCTGCCAGGTCCCGAGCGCGCACAGGATAATCAAACAAACGGCGACGGTGAGAGTTAGGCCGATCGGAAACCGTGCCCTGCGATCAGAGGTCATTGCGGCCGCCCTCGCGCGCCTTGTTCATGTATTGGCTTGCGACCATGGCGCCCTTGAGCGGGCGCATGAGCAGCAACATCAGGATCATGGCGACGGGTAGCCAGATCAAAAGCTGAAGCCAGATCGGCGGGTGCAATGCCACCTCGGTGATCAGCATGCCGAACCCGGCGAACATGCCCACGATCAGGATAATGAAAACCGCCGGTCCCTCGCCCGTATCGACGCTGGAGAGATCAAATCCGCAAGCCTCGCAGCGGAGGGCGATCTTGACGAAGCCGTCGAACAGATAGCCTTCACCGCAACTAGGGCAGCGTCCGGCAAGGCCGGACGCCAGCGCATTGGCCATATTAGTGCGGTGATCCGAAGATCACGTAGATGAACGCGAACAGGAACAGCCACACCACGTCCACGAAGTGCCAGTACCAAGCCGCAGCCTCGAATCCGAAGTGTTGCTTGGGGGTGAAGCCCCCGCCGAGCAGACGGCCCAAGCAAACGATCAGGAACAGGGTGCCGATCAACACGTGGAAACCGTGGAAGCCGGTTGCCATGAAGAACGATGAGCCATAGAGGCCGGCATTGGCGGCGTCGACGTTGAAAAATAAATTCTCGCTGATGATATGGCTGTATTCGTAGGCCTGGATCGAGGTGAACAGCACGCCAAGGGCAACGGTGAGGATCAGGCCATACTTCGCCCCCTGGCGGTCGCCCGTCTGAAGGGCGTGGTGGGCCCAAGTCACCGTGGTGCCCGACAGCAGCAGGGTCAGGGTATTGACCAGCGGCAGATGGAAGGCCGGGACCAGCTCCACCCCCTTCGGCGGCCAAGTCGCCCAGGCCCCGCGCACGTCCTCAAACGCCGATACGGCGCGGGCGTGATGGAACAAGGCCATGTCAAAGAAGATCCAGAACCAGGCGACGAAGAACATCACTTCGGAAGCGATGAACAGGATCATGCCGTAGCGCAGGCCGATTGCCACCACGGGGGTATGGTCGCCCTGGTTGGCCTCAATGGTCACATCGCGCCACCAGGCTAGCATGGTGAAAAGGACGCCGAGCAATCCAGCCCAGAAAACCCAGGGAAAATGCTGGGGCAGGCCAAAAAGCCCCTTCATCCAGATCACCCCGCCCAAGGCGAGGACGACCGAGAAGAACGACCCA
>CANKEA010000210.1 GCA_947480815.1 Caulobacterales bacterium
CTGATCGACCGCATCAGCAATGCCACCGCCGGCGCGGGCATGATCCGATTTGCCCTGCGCCGCTCGCACAACATCCACCGTCAGGCACTGGATGTGACGCCAGCCAGCCGGGCTGCGGCCAAGGGGCAGACGCCTGCCGTGGTCTGGTTCACCGGCCTGTCGGGCTCAGGTAAGTCGACCATCGCCAATGCCCTGGAGCGCCAGTTGCACGCGGCGGGCAAGCACACCTACATCCTCGACGGCGACAATGTTCGCCATGGGCTGAACCGTGACCTAGGGTTCACCGACGCTGATCGGGTGGAAAACATCCGCCGCGTGGCTGAGGTTGCAGCCCTGATGGCCGACGCCGGCCTGATTGTGCTGGTCAGTTTCATCTCGCCGTTCCGGGCCGAGCGCCGCATGGCGCGCGAGCGCGTGCCGGAGGGGCGGTTCTTCGAGGTGTTCGTCGACACCCCTCTGGCGGTGGCCGAGGCGCGCGATATTAAGGGCCTCTACAAGAAGGCGCGCGCGGGCGAGCTGAAGCATTTTACCGGCATCGACAGTCCTTATGAGGCCCCGGAACATGCCGAGGTGACGATCCTGCCCGGCCAGACGCCAGACGACGCGGCGACGTTGATTATCGCCAAGCTCGTCCCGTAGCTCCAACCACGCTTCCCCCGGGACGACTTCGACTCGTTGCGGGGGCGTTGCGCGCGCATCGTGACGGGTCCGTTTTCCTGCTCTAGAGGTGAATGGCCGCCTAAGAGCACCGCCGTGAGAGCGAGACGAGGATGTCGCCAGACCCAAGCTTTGACCTCAATCTCGAAGGACTTCGTCGGGCACTAGACTTGCTCGACGCTCGGAAGGACTCGGAGGGGCCCCGCTGCGGCTTGCCGAATGTATTGCCAGAAACAGGACTGGGCGAGGCAGAAGCCTTGGAGCGCCTTGCGCCAGATGTTCTTGGCCGCGCCGCAGATCTCGGCGCAAGCGAGGCGATGGCACACATGGACCCGCCGACGCCCTGGATTACCTGGGCGCTGGCTCTATGGAACGCCCGCCTAAACCAGAACCTGCTGCACCCCGCGACGGCGCCGTTTGCGCGACACGCTGAAGCGTGCGTGGTCGATTGACTGACACCGTTCTTTGGAATGAACGGCGGCCATATGACACCGGGCTCTAGCGTCGCCAATCTAACTGCTCTGTGGGCCGCGCGTGATCTGCGGGGCGTGAAGACGGTGGTCGCATCCTCGGCGTCACACCTCAGCGTGCGCAAGGCAGCTCGGATTTTGGGACTCCCCTACGTCGAAGTCGGCGTCGATCGGGGCCACCGATTAGATCCCGCGGCATTGCCGCATGACCTTTCAGACGCTTGCCTCGTTCTCACCGCGGGGACCACCAGCGTAGGGGCGGTGGATCCCCTGGAGTGTTGCGGTCGCGCAGCCTGGACGCATATTGATGCGGCATGGGCTGGGCCGCTGGCTTTGTCCGATCAATATCGTAGCGTCCTGTCCGGCGTCGACCAAGCGGACTCTGTCGCGGTCTCGGCGCACAAGGGGTTGTTTCAACCCAAGGAGTCCGCCCTCGTCATGTTTCGTGACATCGAGGCGGCCCACGGCGCGATAAGCTTCGGCGGCGCCTATCTCGCGGCCCCGAATATTGGCGTCCAGGGTTCGCATGGTGCCGCGGCAACATTGCTATTGGCGACGCTTCTGGCCTGGGGACGCGAGGGCGTGGCCGCGCGGATCGAACGCTGCATGGATAATGCCCGGCGGTTGCAGGCCTTCATCGCGGCTCACCCTGACCTTGAATGCTTTCCAGATGGCGGAACGGGTGTGACCATTTTCAGACCCGCGCCGGATCGCACGGATGCGTTTCGTGCAGACCTTCCGCAGAGTCTCGCGTCGTCTGCGACCATAGGCGGGGACGCCTGGCTTCGGTGTGTTTCCGCAAATCCCAATGCCGATATGGAAAGAATTATCGCAGCGATTGATAAGGCTTGCCGGCGCACCAGTACCTGACGCGCAGAGCTGCAACGGCCGCTTACGGATCGCACAAACTTTCTCTAAACTTAGCCGATGATTGATCTTCGTAGCGACACCTGCAGTCGGCCAACCGCGGAAATGCGGCATGCCATGGCCCACGCTGAAGTCGGGGACGACGTCTACGGCCAGGACCCCGCCGTCAACCGGCTGGAGCGCTCAGTTGCCGATGTGCTCGGCAAGGAAGACGCCGTCTACATGCCCAGCGGCACCATGACCAATCAGGTCGCCGTCCGCACCCATACCCAGCAGGGCGATTCCTTGCTGATCGAGCAGAACGCCCACATCTACGTCCTTGAAAATGGAGCGGTTGCCGCGCTTTCGGGCATGAACCCCCGGCCCCTGGCGGGTGCGCGAGGCATATTCACAGCGGGCGATGTCGATGCGGCGATTGGGGCCTCGCATCCCTATTTCCCCACCTCGATGACGGCCCCGACGCGGCTGCTGTGCGTCGAGAATACCCACAACTTTGGCGGCGGATCTGTGTGGCCGCTGCAGGCGATCACCGCGGTTACCGACGCTGGCCGCCGCCACCGCCTAGCGACGCACCTCGACGGCGCGCGCCTCTGGCACGCCGTCACGGCCACCGGCGTTTCCGAAGCGGATTACGCGCGGCCGTTCGACACAGTCAGCGTCTGTATGTCGAAGGCGCTGGGCGCCCCGGTGGGCTCGCTGCTTGTGGGCACGAAGGATTTCATCGCCCGCGCGCGCCGCTTTAAACAGATGTTCGGCGGCGGATTCCGGCAGGCGGGCGTTATCGCGGCGGGTGCACAGTACGCGCTCGACCATCATCGCCCGCACCTGGGCCACACTCATGCTCTGGCCAGCCGGTTCGCCCAGGGCCTGGCGCAGATTGAGGGGATCGACATCGATCCGGCAGCCGTCGAGACCAATATCGTTCGCTATCGACTGACCCGAACCCATCCCCACCGCTATGTTGAGGCGGCGCATCAGCGCGGCCTGTGGCAGCTGCCCTCGGGAAGCGACGCCGTTCGGGCTGTCTTCTATCTTGATATCACGCAGGCCGATGTGGACCGGGCGCTGCGGATTGTCGCCGAAACCCTGCGCGCCTTGCCGCAAGACGACCGGCCCGCCCAGACACCGGGCGGCGCGACGGCTGGCGGCTACTGAGTCTTTATCCCGGCCGCCTGCGCCACGATTTCGAACGAACGCAACCGCGCGGCGTGGTCGAATATCTGGCCGGTGATCATCAGTTCATCGGCACCGGTGCGGGCTAAGAAGGCTTCCAGTCCGGCTTTCGCCGTGGCGGGTGATCCGACCACGGCGCAGGACAGCGCATGGTCGAGTATGCCGCATTCGGGGTCGCCGAGCCGGTCTTCATAGCCCTCCACCGGCGGCGGCAGTTTGCCGGGCCGCCCGGTGCGAAGGTTGACGACTGCCTGTTGCACCGAGCTGAACAGCAGGCGCGCATCCTTGTCTGTCTCCGCGGCGGTGACATTGAGACCCGGCATCAC
>CANKEA010000211.1 GCA_947480815.1 Caulobacterales bacterium
CCACATAGCCCTGGGCGGACGCCGCATCGGGTTTCTCGACGAAGCGTTCGACCGTGAACACGCCCTCCATGATCGTCGGACCAGGCTGGATGTAGCCATAGCCTGTAGCGGGGTTATCAGGCCGGATGCCGAAGGTGGCGATCAATCCAGCGCGGGCGGCACCGGCGGCGACATCCGCGCTAGCGCGGAACCCGGCGGTGTCCTTCACATGATGGTCTGCGGCCAGCATCAGCAACACGGCCTGAGGATCAGACTGCTGGGCATAGGCCGCTGCGGCGGCGATGGCCGGCGCCGAATCGCTCGCCTGTGGCTCGACCAGGATTATGGGCTCGATGCCGAGTTCGGCGGACTGTTCGCTCACAAAATTTAGGAGGGCGGCACCTGTCACGATCAGGATCTTGCCCACGCCATGCAGGCCCTCGACGCGCAACAGGGTTTCCTGAAAGCTGGAGCGGCCGCCCCAGAATTTGAGGAACTGCTTGGGCCGGTCGGCCCGCGAAGACGGCCAAAGACGGGTGCCCGACCCGCCGCAAAGGATCACAGGATGTAGCGACATGAGACGCGGCGCTCCTCCTCAAAAGCGCGAGGCGGCAACGCCTCGACAGCCAAGGTCGTTCCGGCGCGAGGCGATGTCCAGCGTTGAACGTCTTGACCCGGCGCCGCACCCTATGCGACGGCCCGGGCTTGGTCCGCAAGGAACGCCGACGATGACCGCCAAACTCCAGTCCATGGCCAACGCTATCCGCGTGCTGTCGATAGACGCCGTGCACAAAGCCAAGTCCGGCCACCAGGGCATGCCGATGGGCATGGCCGATGTCGCCACCGTGCTGTGGACCAAGGCGATGAAGTACGATGCCAGCCGTCCTGACTGGGCCGATCGTGACCGTTTCGTGCTTTCGGCCGGGCACGGCTCGATGCTGATCTATGCCCTGCTACACCTGACCGGCTTCAGGGCCATGACGATGAAGCAGATCGAGGACTTCCGTCAGTGGGGGTCGCTGACCCCCGGCCATCCGGAATATGGCCACACCCCGGGCGTGGAGACAACGACCGGCCCACTAGGTCAGGGCTTAGCCACCAGCATCGGCATGGCCATGGCCGAGCGCCACTTGGCGGCGCGATTCGGCGACGACCTGGTCGACCACCACACCTGGGTTATCGCCGGCGACGGCTGCTTGATGGAAGGCGTCAGCCACGAGGCGATCAGCCTGGCTGGGCGGCTGAAGCTCAATAAGCTGACCGTGCTGTTCGACGACAACAACACCACGATCGACGGCCAGGCCACAATCGCCGAGACCGGCGACCAGATGGCGCGGTTCAAGGCCGCCGGCTGGGCGGTGAAACACATCGACGGCCATAACTTCAACCAGATCGCCGCTGCCCTGCGCTGGGCCAAGCGCCAGGCCAAGCCAAGCTTAATCGCCTGCAAGACTCTGATCTCTAAGGGTGGCGGGCCAAAGGAAGGCGACCCGCATAGCCACGGCTACACCCTGTTTGACGACGAGATCAAAGCCGCGCGCGAGGCCATGGGCTGGACCCGCGGCCCATTCCAGATTCCGGCGGAAATTGCCGCGCCGTGGAAATCTGCCGGCCGCCGGGGTGCCAAGGTCCGCAAGGCGTGGGAAGTCAAGTTGAAGGCATCGCCCCATGCCGCAGACTTCACCCGCGCCATGAAGGGTCAACTGCCCGCCGGTGCCTATGACCGCATCGACGCCTATATCGCAGAAGCGGCTAAGACCGGTGTCGCCAACGCCACCCGCGTCCATTCCGGCGCGGCACTGGACCAGCTGATTCCGGCCATTCCGGAAATGATCGGCGGCAGCGCCGACCTCACCGGATCGAACAACACCTTTGTAAAGGGGATGAAGGCTTTCGACGCCCCGGACTATGCTGGCAACTATGTGCACTATGGCGTGCGCGAGTTCGGCATGGCGGCAGCGATGAACGGTATGGCCCTGCACGGCGGGATCATTCCGTACAGCGGCACCTTCATGGCGTTTGCCGACTACAGCCGCCCCGCGATCCGGCTAGGCGCGCTGATGGGCGTGCGGGTGATCCATGTGATGACCCACGACTCGATTGGTCTGGGCGAAGATGGCCCGACGCACCAACCGGTGGAACATCTGGCCTCCCTGCGGGCTATGCCAAATCTGCTGGTGCTACGTCCGGCTGACGCGGTGGAAGCGGCGGAATGCTGGAAGATCGCGTTGGATTCGGTCAGTGCCCCCTCGGTGATGGCCCTGTCGCGGCAGAAAACGCCTGCGGCGCGGCGCGTGCCGACGGAGGAAAACCTGTCGGCGCGCGGGGCCTATGAGGTCGCTGCGGCGAACGGCGCGGCCCTGGTGACGATCTTCTCGTCCGGCACCGAACTGGGCATCGCTTTGGGCGCGCGCGAATTGCTGCACGCCAAGGGCGTTCCGACACGGGTGGTCTCGACGCCGTGTTGGGACCTGTTTGAGAAACAGAGTGCAGCCTATCGCGCCACGACCATCGGCAACGCCAAGGTGCGGGTGGCCGTCGAGGCCGGGGTGAAGTTGGGTTGGGAACGGTTCATTGGCGAGGACGGCGTCTTTGTCGGCATGATCGGCTTTGGCGCGAGTGCGCCCTATGAGCGGCTCTACACGGAATTCGGGATTACCGCCGAAGCGACGGCGGCGGCCGCAGAGAAGGCACTCGCTTAGAGTAGTTCGCGGCCCCAGCTTGGGGTTGACCGCAGATGCTAGCGGTAGCGGGACAACTCCAGCTCGATCGGCGCTTGTCTGACAATGGTTACGCCATCGAACAGCCCCGGTGCCAGGTCGAGCTAACGCTGCTCGGCATAACCCCGGGGGGGGGCGATATCGGCTGGATAGTTCCGCACCCGGTCGGCCCACCATGCGGCAAAGGCTGGCCCCGACTCTGTGGTGCGCAAAGCAAGAATGCCGAGGTTGAAAGTGCCGCTGCGGGCGATGTGGAGATCGCGTTCGATAACGGCCTGACGGTCGGCCGAGGGTGTATCCATGCGCGCCAAAAGCAGGATGTCCGCACCTTCCAGATGCGCCCGCAGTGGGTCGAGCGCTGCGGTGACAACGGCGATTCCCAACAGGCTAGGCGATGGCGAAGTTCCCAGCGACGCATCCCCCTGCCTTCGTTGTTCATCGGCGGCTACCGGCGCAACAAAGATGGCGGCCGCGAATCCCCGTTGAGCCGATCCTTTTTCAGCCTGCCGCGTCCACTTCCTTGAACGCTTCCCGCGCGATGCGGAAGCTGTCCATGCCGGCGGGAACGCCGCAGTAGCAGGCGATCTGTAACATTATCTCGCAGATCTCCTCGCGGGTCAGGCCGTTGGTCAAGGCTGCCTTAACGTGCAGCTTCAGCTCGTGCGGGCGGTTCAAGGCGCTGATCATCGACAGGTTGATGATGCTGCGGGTGCGCCGATCCAGGCCCTCGCGGCTCCAGATCGCGCCCCAACAGGCCTCGGTGGCGTATTCCTGCATCGGCCGGGTGAAGTC
>CANKEA010000212.1 GCA_947480815.1 Caulobacterales bacterium
ACAGCGAGTCCGCGCTCGGCGCAGTCTTGCCGCGACCGCAGCCGTTCAAGATGTGTATTACCGCCGCCCGCTGTGACCGCGGGCCGGACTATGTCGAGGCCGAGGCCCGAAACTCCCTGCGCCGTCTGGGCGTCGAGCGCGCCTATGGCATCATCGTCAATGCCCCGTCAGATCTCTTCTCGCCCCAGGGTGCTGCCGCCTGGCATCGCCTGCAGACCCTTCGCGACGCGGGCCTGTTCGAACGCATCGGTATCAGCGCCCATGCGACCGATGATCCGGTCGGCCTGACCCGCCGCTTCCGTCCCGATATTGTGCAGGCCCCTGCCTCCCTGCTCGACCAGCGCCTGCTGGCTGACGGCTCGCTGGCGCGTGTGGCGGGTATGCAGGTGGAGGTGCACTTGCGCTCGATCTTCTTGAACAGCCTGCTTTTCCTGCCGCCCGACCGCGCGCCTGGTCCGATGAAGGACGCTGCCAATAAGCTCTCACGTGTGCGCCGCATGATCGCCGAGGGCCGCAGTGACCCGTTGCAGGCCGCCATTGGATTTGCCCTGTCACGCCAGGAAGGCGATTGCGTTCTGGTCGGCGTTACCAGTGCCGCTGAGCTTAATGCCGTGGTGGCCGCGGCCGCCAGCCCGCCGCCCGACCTCGATTGGGACGAAATGGCCATCGATGATCCGGCCGCGCTCGACGCCCGCCGCTGGGTCGCCGCCTAGAAACTGCCGCTAAAAGCAGAAAAAGACTTCAAGGAACCGCCGGATGTTCGCTGCTGTGCTGCAAGCCCGAATGACGTGTACCCGCATGCCGGGCAAGGTCATGGCCGCCCTTGGCGGGCGAGCCGATGATCTGGCGCCAGATCGAGCGCCTGCGGCGTTGCCGAGGCCTATCGCGCATCATTGTGGCCACCAGCACCGAAACCAGCGACGACGCCCTGGCGGGCTATCTGGTGTCTCGCGGCGTTAGCGTTTTCCGGGGCAGTCCCACCGACCTGCTCGACCGTTTTGCGCGCTGCGCCGCAGCGCTTGGCAGCGCCACCCATATTGTGTGCGTCAAGGGCGACTGCCCGCTGATCGATGAGGCCGTGCGCCTGGCCCAGGTGTCGGGCGCAACCTATGTGTCAAAACGAAACCCACAGCGCCACCCACGGGGGCTGGAAGTCGAGGTGATCACAACCTCCGCCCTGATCAAGGCCGCGGCCCTCCCGCGTGATGTAACGGCACCGCTCTCGCCCACGGCCTATATTTGCACTCACCCAAAACAATTCCCGGCCTTCCGCATGGCCTCGCCATCGCGTGATCTCTCGGGTTGGGACTGGCGGATAAAAACCCCCGTCGACCTGGCCTTTATCAAGGGTGTCTACGATGCCCTGCATGACGCCGACCCGGACTTTGGCATGGGCGAAGTGCTCGACTTGATGGCGCGCCGCAACGACCTGGCCCGCGTCGCGGCCTAGGGCCAGCCGCTCAAGTCTTCCCTCGGCGAACATCGCTCACGCACCACGGAAGCGGCTTGCAAGGGCCTGGACCCTGGCCGATCCTGTGGCTGACAAACGCTAGGGAGAAGATGCCTCATGAACCGGCGCGAACTTGGATTTTCAGCTGCGGCGGCCTTTCTGACCGCATCGACCGCCCGCGCGGCGGAGATCAACGGCCCCCGGCGGCGTGCTCCCAAGGCTCCAGCCAAGTGGCTTTATTTGCTGCTGCACGGCTTTGGCAGCAATGGCGACGACATGTATTCGCTTGCCCCGGCTTTTCAGGACGCCGTGCCGACGGCAGCGCTGGTGTCGCCCAATGCGCCTTTCTCCATGGGGAACGGTGCCTATAGCTGGCTTCCGCCGACCGGGGCGCAGGGCCCGTTCATGAACGGCGCGGCGGCGCTGAATGGCTTCATCGACGCCGAGCTACAGCGTCAGGGCGTTCCGGCCGAGAACCTGCTGCTGATCGGCTTTTCTCAGGGCTCGTCCCTGGCGATTAATGTCGGCATCCGACGGCCCGTGCCCCCCGCCGTTGTGGTGGCCTATGAGGGCGCACGGCTGGACATGGCGGGCCTGCCGTCGGGCAGGTCAAAGCCGCCGATGCTGCTGGTGCGCGGCACGGAAGACGACCGAGTTCAGCCGGCGATGTTCGACGCGACGGTGGCGGCGCTGAAGGGTATCGGCCTGCCTGTACGCACCAGTGTGCTCAGCGGCCTCGGCCACAATATCGACGAGCGGGGCATCAAAGTGGCAATCGACCTGATCAGAACGGTTGCGGTCTAGGGGCCCATAACACCGAACATCATGAGATGCGGGCGTTGGACGTCGCCCGCCATACCTTCAGGTCCCGCCCGATCTTGATCCACAGCAGCACCACGCCACTGAAGGTTACAATCGCCGCCAGCAGCGAAGTGATGAACAAGATAGGGGTGTTGTAGTTGTCGCCATCCTTGAAGTTCATGATGTGGAACTTCCAGGCTAGGTCGTAGGCGCTCCAAACGACCGAGCGGCGGCTTAGCACTTCACCCGTGAAGGCGGAGACGTAGAGAACGCTGTGTTCGGGATCGTCGAACCCGATTGCGAACGCTGGATCGTACGCGCCCGAGCGCACAGGCGGTTGGTCGTAGTATGTGGCTTTGACGACCTTTCCCGGCCCGGCGTAGGCCTGTTCAGCAAATCGCCGGGCCTCGGCTTCGCTGATCTCCTCCAGGTACGCCCCGCTGTAGGCGTCGATCGGTTGTTCGCGGCCATAGGTCGTCTTGATCGTCCACATTGGGCCTCGCGGCGTCGAGGCCAGGACTGCGCCGGAAACCTGGTCCAATTCGACCTTGGCTATGGCTTGTTCAAGCGTGAGCAACTTGGCCCTATCGAGGGCCTGTGCCGGGGCAACGGCGATATGATGTTCGCCGCGAACCTTTTGGATTGGCAGCACGACCATCACCAAACCACCGACGATCCAAAGCACCACTTGGGCACCGATGACCAGCGCCAGCCATTTGTGGAGCCAGACGGTCCAGCGCAGCAGCATGTTTTACCTCCTGTTGAATATCCGGAGTTCCCGACGCCGTCGGCGTGGAGGCGGGGTCGGGGTTCGTGCGAAAGCGTTAGCGTTCCAGCGGCTTCAACCGCAGCGGCCCGCCGGGGTCGGTGCGGGCCATGTTCATCTCCATCGACAGCAGGCTGTAGTAGCCACTGATCCCGGCCAGATCGACCACGCCCTTTTCGCCGAAACGCTTCAGGGCCCGGGCATAGGTGGCGTCCGAGACCTTGCGGTCGTGCTGCAGTTCACTGATGAAGTCGTAGCAGATCGCCTCGTCGTCGCTCATGGCGTCAGGTCGCCGCCCGGCGGCAATGGCGTCGACCTTGGCCTGGGTGATGCCTTGTTGGATGGCGATCGGGGCGTGGACGTTCCACTCGTATTCCTGAGACCAGGCCCGCGCCGTAACCAGGATGACGAACTCCGACAGGGTGTTCCCGATGGCCGACTTGTAGCGCAGGTAGTCGCCCG
>CANKEA010000213.1 GCA_947480815.1 Caulobacterales bacterium
GGGTGATCGGATGGGCCACAACCCAAATGGTGCTGCGCTGGAGGTCGCTGCACGACCGCGTCTGGCCACAGATCCTGACGATCGCCCTCCTGATGAGCGCGCCAACAACAGCGATGATATGGGTCTGGGGTCGACTCACCTTCAATATCACACTGAGTGCCGGGGAATGGCCGGCGCTTTATGGATCAGTGCTGCTGATCAGCCTGGTGATGACCGCCCTGAATCGGCTAATCCTGGTCGCCCCTGCAGTAAAGTCAGACCCTACGCCGCACCTGAACACGCCGTTCCTCGACCGCCTCACGCCGCGTCTGCGCGACTCTGTGCTGTATGCTGTCGAAGCACAGGATCATTACCTGCGCGTCCATACCGATAAGGGGTCGGACCTGATCCTGCTGCGCCTGGCCGACGCTATCGGTGAGTTGAGCGCGGTGGAAGGTGCCCAGACCCACCGTTCCTGGTGGGTCGCGCGGCAGGCGGTGCGGAGCGTCAAGCGCCGCGACGGCCGCGCCACCCTAACCCTCAAGGGCGGAATCATAGCGCCGGTCAGCCGGACCCAGGCCACGGTGCTGCGGCAACAGGGTTGGTTCTAGAGGCTGGCTTGGACGGGCGTTCGATCCAAAACGGCGCGAATGCAGGCCCTTCTATGGCCGCAAACACCGGGGTAAGAGGGCGCATGGTCGTTCGCTTATCCCATGCCGCCCTGGTCACCGCCGCGCTGCTGGCGGCCGGGGTCGCACACGCCCAGAGCCCGGCCCAACCGCTGCAACCGATCGGTTCGCCCCCGGCCATGGCACCTGTCAGTGCCCAGTCCACCCCGACCAGCATCGACGACCTGCTCGATCAATCTACCGATGAAGACGACGCCCCGCCGCAGTTGGCCGCGCCCGGTCTGACCAGCCAACAGCTGGATGCCCGTATCTTGGGCGGTGCCGCTGCCGCCCAAAGCCTACAGGGCCCAATGGACGGCGCATGGTCTCTGCAGGCCACGGCAGACAAGGTGGCCCTCTACACCTTCCAGTTTGTCGATTCCCCCAAACCCCCTGCCAATCTGGAGGGTGCATGGCGCGACCTGCGTCGCGGCGACGGGCTCAGCAGCACTGGGCTGATCGCCGATGTGCAGCGCTCTGGCGCGCTGCTTCAGGCCTCGTTCTATCCCAAGGGTGGAATCGAAGCCGCCTCGGTCAGCCTCATCCAGCAGGCCGACGGAAACTGGGCCGGTCAGCTAACGCAGGGCGGCCTCACCACAGCGGTGCAGATGGTACGCAGCGAGCCGCTGCTGAACGTCGCGCCGCTGCGCAACCCGGGGTCAGGCGTGGTCTCGCCCTATCACACCGACAACACCCGCGCCGCGCCGGTTCGCAAGGCCAAGGGTAAGGCTGTCCGGAGCAAGTCGGCACGGAAGGCGACGGTCAACAAGAGTAGGGCCAAGACGGGCGGAGCGAAAACAGCCCGCGCTAAAAAGGCGACGAAAAAAGTCGCGACGAAGAAGACGAGATAGCGGCCGTCACGGATACACGGCCTGGACCCCAGCGGGTCGGCATGAGACCGACATTGGCGTTTTTAACAGATATTGAGCGCTGACCGCGCCGCAACCACGGCCTGGGCGAGCGTTTCCACCGGGTAGGCCTGGGCTGCTCCGACCCCCCAGACGGGGCCCGGCCAGGCTGGATCGCCCGCGCGACGCCCGACCAGATGCAGGTGTAGCTGAGGCGTCACATTGCCCAGCGCCCCCAGATTCAATTTTTCGACCGGCAGGCCCAGGACCACACCCACAGCGCGCACGGCAGCGCCAGCAGCCACAGCCTCCTCAATCAGCTGGCCGCGCTGGACCACATCGAGATCTTCGATCTCCCGCAAACCACGCTTTTGCGGGATGAGAACCAGCCAAGGCCAACGCGCGTCGACCTGTAGACGAACCTCGCAAAGCGGCAGCTTTCCGACACTCACCGAGCTGGCTTCGAAGGCGGGATCGAGGATAAAGCCAAAATCGTCCATGCCCCTCTCTTGCAGGCTGGGCCGCACGGGTCTAGACGGCGCCCCAACTATAAAGCTTCCAGACACAAGCGAGAACACAATGGCTCGAGCGAAAATCGCCCTCATCGGCGCCGGCGCTATCGGCGGTACCCTGGCTCACGTAGCCGCCCGCGAAGAACTGGGCGATGTGATCCTGTTCGACATCGCCGAGGGCGTGCCGCAAGGCAAGGCTCTGGACATCGCCGAAGCCTCTCCGGTGTTTGGGAAGGACAGCCTGCTGAAGGGTGCCAATGACTACGCTGACATCGCCGGTGCCGACGTCTGCATCGTTACCGCTGGCGTGCCGCGTAAGGCCGGTATGAGCCGCGATGATCTGCTGGGTATCAACCTCAAGGTCATGAAGTCGGTCGGCGAAGGCATCAAGGCCCATGCCCCTAACGCCTTCGTAATCTGCATCACCAACCCGCTCGACGCCATGGTCTGGGCCCTGCGCGAATTCTCCGGCCTGCCTCACAACAAGGTGGTGGGTATGGCGGGCGTGCTCGATAGCGCACGCTTCCGCTGGTTCCTGGCCGAAAAGCTGGGCGTCTCAGTGGAGGACGTTCACGCCTGGACCCTGGGTGGCCATGGCGACGACATGGTGCCGATGGTCCGCTATTCCACGGTTGGCGGTCTGCCGCTGCCGATCCTGGTCGAACAGGGCGCAATGAGCCAGGATGAGCTGGACGGCATCGTCAAGCGCACCCGCGGCGGTGGCGGCGAGATCGTTGCCCTACTGAAGACCGGTTCGGCCTTCTACGCCCCTGCCGAAAGCGCCATCGCCATGGCCAAGTCCTACCTAAAGGACAAAAAGCGCGTGCTGCCGGTGGCGGCACACCTGACCGGCCAATATGGCCTGAACGGCCTTTACGTCGGCGTGCCCGCCGTGATCGGTGCCGGCGGCGTCGAGCGTGTGGTGGAATTCCCGATGGACGATGCCGAAAAGGACATGTTCGCCAAATCGGTGGACTCCGTTCAGGGCCTCATCGCAGCTTGCAAAACAATCGAACCCAGCCTGACTTAGAAGCCGTGACATGCGGGAGCGCCTTTGCCGGCGCTTCCACGTCACAATTTCGGTCAATTTCTCGGCTAGCTTCCGATACAATCAGCGCCGGAGACGATTGATGATAGTCAACCTTATCAAGTCAAACGCCCTGAAGCTGACCTGCTTGCTAAGCTGCATCGGTGGCGGTGAGGCGTTCGCCCAGGGCTCAGCCCAGCCCACCCAGCCAGGCCCCGCTGAGGCAACAGCATTGGCCAACGGGGTGATCAGCTATCCACCGTCTTTCTTCGATGAGTACCGGCCGACCACGGCATCCGACATGGTCAACCGGGTACCAGGATTCAATTCCAGCCGCGGCGATGATGTGCGCGGCTTTAGTGGCGCTGCCGGCAATGTCCTGATCGACGGCGAGAGGCCCTCCTCTAAATCGATCTCAGTATATGAGACCTTGCAGCGCA
>CANKEA010000214.1 GCA_947480815.1 Caulobacterales bacterium
CAGCCGATCGCGGTTGGCGGTCTTGATCACCTCCACCTTGCCGATCGGCTCACGCGACGGCAGGCGCTGGTCCTTCATCAGGAAGGCCATCCGGTCCATGGCGACGTGATATTGCGGCGTGTCGCGTGCGCGCTCCTCCGAAAGCACCACGCCGCGCTCGCGATCGATCACGGTCTGCGAAAGGGTCAGGTCCCCGCCAACATCGCGCAGCAAGCCAAGCGCAGTATCCATCGTCGTGGCGTCGGTCTTGGGTAGGTCGAAGCGGTAGACTGTCTCATCATAGGAGGTTGAGGCGTTGGTGTCGGCACCGAACGCCAGGCCTAGCCGTTCAAGAATCTTGACCATTTCCCCATCGGGCACGGTCTTGGAGCCATTAAATGCCATGTGTTCAAGGAAGTGGGCAAGACCCCGCTGGTCGTCTTGCTCCATCAGCGAACCCGCGCCGATGCGGAACCGCAAGGAGGCCTGGCCCGCGGGGGTAGCGTTGTGGCGGATCGCATATCGCATGCCGTTGGAAAGGATGCCAAACCGGATGTCGGGGTCGGGCTTGAGGTCCGAGACGTCCTGCGCGAACGCTGGCTTGGGCAGGGCGGAGGCGGAGGCTTTTCTTGAAGCCGCGCTTGGCACCTTACTCTGCGGCGCGCGCTCGCTGAGTGTGCTGCATGATGCAAGCATGACAACGGTCGCCAAGGTGGCGGCTAGGCGGAGCGGACGTTGCGTCCAATTATTCTCGTTCATCAGGATGACAATGGCGGTGGCTTGCGGCGCAAGCAAGGCGGCTAGCGGTTGAGAATGCGGCAGAGCGGCCTCAATGGCGATGCAATCGCTCGCACTGTGGCCCGGCTATCCTTGACAAAAACCGGCCTTCATGCGCCCTTCCGCGCCTCGAAAAACCCGTGAAAACAGCATAAATGCACGCTTATCGTTCTCATAATTGCGGCGCCTTGCGCATCGCCGATACTGGCGCAAGTGTCCGCCTGTCTGGCTGGATTCATCGCAAGCGCGATCACGGCGGGCTGCTGTTCATCGATCTGCGCGACCATTATGGCCTCACGCAACTGGTGCTGCACCCGGGCTCCCCGGGATTCGATGTGGCCGAGCGCCTTCGCGCCGAAAGCGTCATCCGTATCGATGGCGAGGTCGTGGCGCGGTCGCCTGAGACGATCAATGCCAACCTGCCGACCGGCGAAGTTGAAGTGCGCGTGCGCGGCCTGGATGTGCTGTCGGAAGCCGCTGAACTGCCACTGCCTGTGTTTGGTGAACCCGATTATCCGGAAGATCTGCGCCTAAAGCACCGCTATCTCGATCTGCGCCGTGAGACCTTGCACAAGAACATCGTGCTGCGGTCCAGGGTGATCGACTCTATTCGCAAGCGCATGGTCGGCCAGGGTTTCACGGAGTTTCAGACCCCGATCCTGACCGCCTCCAGCCCCGAGGGCGCGCGGGATTTCCTGGTGCCGTCGCGCATGCATCCAGGGACTTTCTATGCGCTTCCCCAGGCACCACAGCAGTTCAAGCAGTTGCTCATGGTGGCCGGCTTTGACCGCTATTTCCAGATCGCGCCCTGTTTCCGCGATGAGGACCTTCGCGCCGACCGCAGTCTGGAATTCTACCAGCTCGACGTCGAGATGAGCTTTGTGACCCAAGAAGACGTTTTCGCGGCCATCGAGCCTGTGCTGCACGGCGTGTTCGAGGAATTCGCCGATGGCAAGGCCGTAACGCCCTATCCGTTCCCGCGTCTGGCCTATCGTGACTCCATCGCCTGGTACGGCACCGACAAGCCTGATACCCGCAACCCGATCAAGATGCAGGACGTCAGCGACCATTTCCGCGGCGGTGGCTTTGGAATTTTCGCCAAGATCCTGGATGCAGACGCCAAGAACGCGGTCTGGGCCATTCCGGCACCCGGGGGCGGCTCGCGGGCCTTTTGTGACCGCATGAACAGCTGGGCTCAGGGCGAGGGCCAGCCTGGCCTTGGCTACACCTTCTGGAGCGAAGAAAACGCCGAGTGGGGTGGTCCGATCGCTAAGAATCTTGGCGCTGAGCGCACAGCCGCCTTTGTGTCACAGCTCGGGCTGAAGGCCGGCGACGCGGCCTTCTTCGTCGCCGGTGATCCGAGCGCGTTCTACAAGTTCGCGGGGTCGGCCCGCACGCGTCTGGGCAATGAGCTGAACCTCATTGACGACGGTAAGTTTGATTTCGTCTGGGTCGTCGACTTCCCGATGTACGAGCTCAACGATGAGGGCAATGTCGACTTCAGTCACAACCCGTTCTCGATGCCGCAGGGCGAGCTTGAAGCACTGCAGACTAAGAACCCGCTCGATATCCTGGCCTATCAGTACGACATCGTCTGCAACGGCTACGAACTTTGCTCTGGCGCGATCCGGAACCATCGCCCGGATGTGATGATCAAGGCCTTCGAACTGGCCGGATATGGCGCAGATGTCGTCGAGCGAGAGTTCGGCGGTATGCTCAACGCCTTCCGCTATGGGGCCCCTCCCCACGGCGGCCTGGCACCCGGCATCGACCGTATCGTGATGCTGTTGGCCAATCAGCTGGCCATCCGTGAGGTCATTGCCTTCCCGCTTAATCAGCAGGGCCAAGACCTGCTGCTGAGCGCGCCGTCAACCGTTCAAGAGAAGCAGTTGAAAGAACTGGCGATCCGGCTTGCACTCCCGATTAAGTGACGGCCTAATTTAGCGGCAAGGCGGGATCGACATTCCGCGCGGTAGCCGGGTCGAGCTATCCTCGCAGGCGGTATTGAGCTGAGCCTGTGTCAGGCCCTTCACGCGGCTCATCTCCGCGCCGGAGAAGTTGGTTCCGGCTATGCGCGCCCTTGAAAGCGCTGCCGTCGAAGTAGGTTCCCACAAAGGTAGCGTTGTTGAGGTCTGCCGCGGAGAAATTGGCGTTGGAAAAAACAGTGCCAAAGGCGTTGACATCGCGCAGGTCTGACCGTGCGAAGCTGGTACGGTTCATGACAGACAGCGAGGATCGCTTTGGCGAAGTCGCGCGCCAGCGAAGTTGCTGCCCTTCATTTCACGGTTTGAATAGTCGGCCTGGAAAAGGTTTCAGCCGGGGCAATTGGCGCTTTTGCCTCGCGAAATCTGCGCTGGATTCTGTGCCAGGGCGGGGCTGCCCAGAAGGGCGATAACGACGAGGACAACCCGTAAGCAGGGGGCATTCCGTTTCATTGGAAGCCTGAGCCTTGGATGATGGGGCCATTTTCAGTTGGCATCACCTTAAGCCGCTAAGACTTTAAGAAACGGCCCCGCTGGAGCTGTCTTCGGCGGCGCCACAGGCCTGGCAAACGCCTGCCACCAAAGCCGTATCACCACAGGCGGGGCAAAGATCGCTGCTCACAGTCAGTCGACCCTGGCTGCCGCGCCGTTCGTTGAAGGGTAGGAAGACCAGGTTGTCAGGTGCCGCGCCTCGGCTGAA
>CANKEA010000215.1 GCA_947480815.1 Caulobacterales bacterium
GACGGCGGCCTTGCGCAGGGCCTCGAGCAGAATAGCCTTGGTGGCGGGATGATCCTTGCTGAGGTCAACGGCCACCAGCCGAGGCAAGGGCAGGTCTGCTGGAAGGGCTTCTTTTCCGATCCAAGGAGCCAGCAGGGCGGCGGCTTCTTCGCCTGGCAGGGCGCGCGCCAAGGAAACCCCCGGCGCGCCGCTGAGCGCGGCGGCGGCGGCCGTTGCGGCGGCGTCGGACGTCTGATCGCCGCGAGGGCGAACCAGAAAAGTCGCTGTCGCGGAAAGGCCCTGGCTCCAGCCCTGTGCGGCGCGTCCTGCGGCTAGGGCACCGATGGCCGTCAGGACGCTGAGAAAGCAAAGGACGGCGACGACGAACACCAGGGCGCCGTCACGCGCATCGGGCGCCGGCAGCAGAGGCCCCGGCTTCCAACGCTGAATATTGAGGCTCACGCTGCCCCTTCCGAAATGCGGCCGGCGTCGAGCCGCAGTACAGGTCGGCGGGCGTGTGACATCAGCTCGTCGTCATGGGTGGCGATCAGCACCGTGGTGCCAAGGCGATTGAGTTCGACGAAAAGCCGCAGGATTTTTAGCGCCATCGGATGGTCGACATTTCCGGTCGGCTCATCGGCCAGGAGAATATCAGGCTGTCCGACCACGGCGCGGGCAATGGCCAGACGCTGCTTCTCCCCGCCCGACAGCGTGGCGGGAAGGGCGTGCATGCGGTGACCGAGCCCGACCCAGGCCAGCAGCTCGGCGACGTCATTGCGATAGGACGCGGTCTTGCGTCGGGCGAGACGCAGGGGCAGGGCAGCGTTGTCGAACACCGAAAGGTGGTCGAGTAGCCGCACATCCTGGAAAACCACCCCAATACGACGGCGCAGGAGCGGCATTTGCCGCGGTGCGATCATCGAGACATCCTGGCCGAACAGTTCCACGGTGCCGCCAGACGCCCTGTGGGCGAGGTGGATCAGTTTGAGCAGCGATGATTTTCCAGCGCCTGAGGGCCCCGTTATGAAATGGAAAGATCCGGGTGCCAGTGAGAAGGTGATGTCGCTCAGCGTCTCGGGCGCGGTTCCATAACGCATGGCGACGTTGTCGAAACGCACCACGGGTGGCGGGTCTGCTTCGGGCAGTACCAATTGCGGCCCTATCGGCGGTACGGGGAACGGAGGGTTTCTGGACATGGAAGCCAAAATCGGCGACCTCGGAAGGGCAGCAGGAGCGCTCGATTCGACGCAATGATACTGACCTGTCCAGACTGTGCCAGCAGCTATTTCGTGGCGGACGAGGTCATGACGGCCCCGCGCCAAGTGCGCTGCACCGGCTGTGGCAAGCGTTGGCGGGCTCAGCCCCTGGGTGAACTTGATCTGGTCTCCACGCCTGAGGAAGGCGCAGTGGCGCAGGAACCCGAGAAGATTGTCTCGCCCGAGGCGCCCGAGCCAGCCCTGGCCGAACTACCTGGAGAGAAACTGGCCAAGGTTTATCGCGCCCGTGCTGATGCCGGGCCCCGGCTGAAAGAAGCCGCGGGGGCCTGTATTATTTGGGCTGGGATGTCGGCGGTCTTGACCGTGATGATCGCTTCGGCCGTGGTGTTCCGTGTCGATATGGTTCGGCTATGGCCGCGGACCGCTGGTGCTTTTGCCAGCGTCGGCCTGCCGGTTAATCAGGTTGGGCTGGTGATCGAACAGCTTAGCGCCGAGACCTCGTTACAGGATGGCCACGCGGCTCTAACGATCAGTGGCGTTCTCCGCAATATCGAGAACAAGGCGGTTTCGGCACCGCCCTTGCGGCTAAGCCTGCTCAACCCGGCCGGAAAACGTGTCGGAGGAAAGGTCGCCGCGGCGGCCGATCCGCTCCTGCCGCTGGGTGCGACCCCCCATTTCGCCATCGCGATCCTCGACCCGCCCTCGACGGCCAAGGACCTGGAAATCGGTTTTGTCCTCGATCCCGGGGCGGCCAAGGCGGTAAAGGCCGCTGCTGCAGATCCGCATGCCTCCGCGCACCTCTCGCTGCGCGGTGCGGCCGACTCGATCGCTGCGCGGCCGGCTGAGGTTGTTCCCGCCCAGCTCTTGCCACCAGAATCTCCTCACGCCCGGAGCGCCCATTGACCGTCACCGCCCTGCCGCCACTCTTGATGAGTGAGGCCGAGGTCGCGTCACGCGTCGAAGCTCTGGCCAAGTCGATCGCGCCGCGCATCGACGATGAGACCGTGGCCATATGCCTGCTGACGGGCGGGATCTGGTTTGGTGCTGACCTTACCCGCGCCTTGGCGCGTCAGGGTCGAATGGTGCGGTTCGACGCCCTGTGGCTTTCGTCCTACCGCGATGAGCGGGCCAGGCTGGGCCGCTGTGAGGTGCGGGCCGACCTGCAAAGGCCGCTCGCCGGTCGCAAGGCCCTGATCCTCGACGATGTGTTCGATACCGGCCTGTCTCTCAGCGAATCGGTGCGCCTCGTGGCCGATGCCGGTGCCAGCGAGGTCTGGACAGCAGTCTTCGCCCGCAAGCCGTGGCCGGAGCAGCGCGCCATTGAGCCCGATTTCGTGGCTTGGGAGGCACCGGCCAGATTTTTAGTCGGCTACGGTATGGACGACGCGGGGGCCTGGCGCGGTCTGCCCTACATCGGGGCGATGGACTAGGGTGCCACTTAGGGATTAAGCGGAGCGGATGACCGCCGCGCCCCCCTGTGTGATCCTTAATGAACCGCAGTTGGCCGAGAATATCGGCGCGGTGGCGCGGGTGATGGGCAATTTTGGGCTTTACGATATGCGGATGGTGCGGCCGCGCGACGGCTGGCCTCAGGAACGCGCCTGGGCCAATGCCTCGGGGGCCAGCTGGCCGCTGGACAACGCCAAGATCTTTGACCGGCTGGAGGACGCGGTGGCGGGCCTCACTCAAATCTACGCGACCACCGCTCGCGCGCGCGAAACCGCGCTGCCGATATTGACCCCGCGAGACGCGGCAGCGCGACTGGCCGGGGCGGTTGCGGGCGGCCAGGCCTGCGGCCTGCTGTTCGGGGGCGAGCGCGCTGGCCTGGAAACTGCGGACATCGCGCTGTGCCAGGCAATCGTCACCATCCCGATCGACGAGAAGTTCCGCTCGCTGAACCTGGCCCAGGCCGTAGCGATCAATGCCTATGAGTGGCGCTTGACCGTGATGGGCGAGGCTCCGGCACGGTTCGACAATCAGGAGGCACCCGCGCCGCGCGAGGTGCAGCTGGGCATGTTTGAACAGCTGGAAGCCGAGCTAGACCACGCCGGCTTTTTCCATCCGCCCGAAAAGCGCCCTTCGATGCAGCGCAACCTGCGTGTGGCGCTGAGTAAGGCCAATATGACCACGCAGGAAGTGCGCACTTTCCGAGGGGTGATCACCGCCCTGTCGAAGGGGCGTGGACGGGTTCTGGCCAAGCTGGCGGCGGCCAAGGCGGGCAAGTAAAGCCACGTCTCGCTA
>CANKEA010000216.1 GCA_947480815.1 Caulobacterales bacterium
GTCGCTACAACCAATTGCGGTTTTATGTGGAGGCGACGCGCCGTGACAACTTCCAGGGCGTTGCCGGACGCACGCGTGACTTCCTGAGTGGGTCTGCAGAGTACATGGCGGGGCCGTTGGTCTTTGATCTTACGACCGCTCAACGGTGGACAAAGGGCGGAGCCAAGCCGGACCAGAAAGACGAGAGCTACACCGGCTCGATTGGGTACACCTTGCCCTCCCAGACGGTTATCGCCATCAGCGCCGCGCGCGAAAAGGTAGGCGACCGGCAGGGACTCTATGCCGGCATTCGGTTAACGCAGACCCTGACGGTGTGCAGCCGGTGCCAGGTGAAAGGCACCTCGTACTGAGGTGCAAGCGCGCGGAATAGGACGTTCGAGCGCGGGAATCTGTTGCTCGACACCATGCCCCCCAACCGTCGCCAATATCCGCAAGGCGGTGTTGGGGGGTGTTGGCCAGCGGCTCATCCTTGCGGGTTAAGCTGCACCATCCGGTTTTGCCCGCGTTATTTCGTCGGGTACCACTGCTTCCAAATAGCCTTGATCGCCTCGCCGTCGATCCGCTTGAACTGAACCCGATAGAAGTGCGGCGGCGGTCCGGAAACGACGGAAACCTGGTGCGGCCCCTCGGGTACGGCTGAGAAACATATCGGGAAGTTTGGACCCGTCGGCGAACCGCTCATCTGGCCCCAGGGCGGGCCGGCGCCGGGGATGAGCTTGGCGTTGTTATAGATGGCCCCGTCCGGCTGAAACCCGCCGTCGTCGGCATAGCCCTTGCCGTCCATGCGCTTTTAATCGATCCGGTAGTATTGCGGAGGGAAATCCCCCTTCACATTTACGGTCGCGGCCAATCAGCGGCACTTAGAAGACTTCGCAGCCGGGCAAGCCGCACGAGATCAAACGATCGGACGGGAAGTTCGTAATGACCTCGCAGCCATCCTTGGTGATCACGACCTCTTCTTCGATCCTAGCCGCCCCCGAACCATCGGCGGCGCCGCACCAGGTCTCAAGTGCGAACACCATGCCTTCCTTCAGCGGCTGATTTTGCCCCCGATAGCGCTTTGAAATGATTGGCCTGTCCCACAGCGACAAGCCAACCCCATGCCCGTACTGCAGCAAGAAAGCCTCATCTTCATCGCGATAACCGAACTCCTGGGCATCTGGCCAGACGGAGGCAACCTCGTCCGGGGTCACACCAGGGCGGATCATATCGATGGATGCACTGAGCCATTTCGACGCTTTTTCATAAGCGTCGATCTGATGGTGGTTCGGTTCGCCGCAAACGAAGGTGCGATAATAGCAGGTGCGATAGCCGTTGTAGGAATGCATGATATCGAGGAACACCATGTCTCCAGGCTGGATCAGCCGGTCTGAGAACGTGTGCGAATGCGGACGGCCGCGTGGACCAGACACAGAGTTTACGCATTCAACGCGCTCTGACCCCATCCGAAACAGTCGGTCGTTGGCGATGGCGACAAGCTCGTTTTCACGCGTCCCAGGACGGATGGCTCGCACGATATCGACATAGGTCGCGTCGACCATAGCCGCGCTGAGTTTAAGCAACTCGATTTCGTCGGGGGTCTTGATTTCCCGGGCGTCCAGCAAGGCCTGTTGGCCATCGACAACTTCGATGCCTTCGGCCTCAAGCGCGCGCAGCATGGGCAGTTCCATTATGTCGATGCCAATCGGCTTATTCTCAATGCCGTAATGGATCAGCGCCTTTTTGATCTGTTTGGCGAAGTCACCCTGAATGTTCATCCAGGGCGGCAGGCCGCCCTGCATGGTCGAGATCGGCGCCGCAACGTTGTCGGCAATCCACGGCGAGGAAAGTCGTTTGGCGGGCGGGGCGGGATCCCACAGGAACGGGGGACCGTCGGCAGGGCACAGCGCGTAGCGCATGAATTTATCCCGCGCCCATTCACCGATATGGGTGCCGGTAACATAGCGGATATTATCGAAATTGAAGCAAAGCACCGCGCCAAGGCCAGCGAAGCCGATGGCTTCCTGCGCCCGCTTAAGGCGCGCTTTGAAAAGGCGGTCGTAATCGATCCCGCGTTCCCAATCCTTGGCCTGGGTACCCCAAGAGGCACCAGCATGAGGGCTGTTATATTTCATCGATTTGTCCTCAGAGGAGAATGCTCAGGGGGTTTTCCACAATGGCTTTGAAGGCGGCGAGCAGTTCGGCACCGAGCGCCCCATCCACAACCCGGTGATCCACCGACAGGGTGACGGTCATTTTGCTTTCCCAGCGCAGGCCGTCACCCTCTGTCTCAACGGGGCGTCGCTCCCCAGCACCGACGGCCAGGATCGTGGCTTGGGGCGGATTGATTATGGCGGCGAATTCACGCACGCCAAACATGCCGAGGTTCGAAACGGCCGCCGACCCACCCTGGTATTCGCCGGGGGTTAGTTTGCGTTCCTTGGCTCGACGGGCCAGGTCCTTAATCTCGGCAGAAATCGTCGAGAGTGACTTGGCTTGGGCGTTGCGAACAATGGGCGTGAAAAGACCGCCTTCGACCGAAACCGCCACCCCGACGTCAGACTGTTCAAGCTGAAGCACGCGGTCGCCGGCAAAGACCGAATTTGCGGCCGGAACGTTCTGCAAGGCTAGGGCATAGGCTTTCACCACGAAGTCATTCACCGACACTCTGACAGCGGCGGATGCGTTGATCCTCGCCCGGACGTCCAGCAGTTCCTCGATCGAAACATCGGTCGTCAGATAGAAGTGCGGAACCGTCTGCTTGGATTCAACCAGCCGTCTGGCGATGGTCTTTCGCATGCCGTCGAGCGGTATCTCGCGGTGGGGCACATCTTTGTAGATGGCCGTGACCTGATCGGCCGTTAGGCCCATCGGCGGCGAGCCGCCACTTGACGCGGCTGGGGCGACAACCGAACGGTTGACATCGGCCGCCGTGATGCGTCCGTGCGGTCCCGAGCCTTGGAGTTTGCTCGCATCGATGCCCGACTGCGCAGCTAAGCGGCGGGCCAGCGGTGTAATCTTGACGCCCCCCGAAAGGGTCGCGCGCCCAAAGTTCTTGGCCGGGCTTACGACAGCATTGAACGGATCAATCTCCCGTGCCGGCAATGGCTGGGCGATCGGTGCTGAAGCGGCGGTTCGCATCACCGCGATCGCGAGCGGGGGTGTTGCCGCGGGCGAAGCGGCCGCAGTTTGGGATCGGCTGGCGCTTTCCCCTGCGTTGTCGCCCTCTATTCGGGCGACGATAGAGCTGACCGGTACCGTCTCGCCTTCCTGAACCCGGATCTCGATGATGACGCCGCCAACCATTGTTGGCACTTCCATCGAAGTCTTGTCGGTTTCGATCTCGAACAGGAGTTCGCCGGCGGCGACAACGTCGCCGACCTTCTTCAGCCATTTGGTTAGCTTGCCTTCGGCGACGGTTTCGCCGAGCTGCGGCATAA
>CANKEA010000217.1 GCA_947480815.1 Caulobacterales bacterium
GACCCGCATAGGCGAACTGCGTCTGAACAGCTCGATCAACGCGCGGATCGAGAAACAGCAGGGCGACAGCGGTAACGGCAACTTCATCCGACGTAACGGTCGCGGCGATCTGGTGGCAAGCGGTCCTTTCCACGCCAATATCGACAGCCGGACATACTCGGCCAATGCAGCTGCTGAATACCGCACCTTCCGCCTGAACGTCGGTGCCGAGCGGGCCGAGACGCCCCGGACGGAATACGCCGACCTGATCAATAACCTTGGGGTTCGCAGCACCGAAAAGGTCGTCAACGACGTGACCGCGGACAAGGCCGAGATCGGCGGCGACTACCAGCGCGCCCTGGCCTTCGGTCTGACCGCCCGCCTGATCGGCCTCTACACCTACAAAGCCAGCGACCTAGTCTCGGTACAGACCCGTCCTGGCGTCTCTACCCGTTCGACCAAGACCACCGATGGCGGAGAATCAATCGTCCGCGGCACGCTGCGCGGCGTATTTTCGGGTGTAACCTTGGAGACTGGCGGCGAGATTGCCGTCAACACCCTGGATGTGAAGAATAGCCTAGCCACTGGCGGCGTCGCCGTGATCCTGCCCTCCGCCAATGTGCGGATCGAGGAGAGCCGCGCCGAAGGCTTCGTCAACGCCTCCGCCAAGGCGACTCCACAGCTCTCGGTCGACGCCGGAGTTCGCATAGAGACCTCGACCATCACTCAGAGCGGTGATGTATCGAAAGAAAAGACCCTCACCTTCCCCAAGCCGCGCATGGTGCTGAGCTTCGAGCTCTCCAAGGCCATCCAGCTGCAGGCGCGCGTCGAGCGGACCGTCGGCCAACTGAATTTCGAAGACTTCGCGGCCTCTGGCGACCTCTCGGCCGGGACGCTCAACGTCGGCAACTCAAACCTCCAACCCGAACGGGCGTGGGTGAGCGAGATCGCCTGGGAACAGCGGTTCTGGGACAAGGGTGCCCTGGTGCTCACAGCCACCCACAGCGCCGTTGATGCCGTGGTCGATGTGATCCCGATCTTCTCAGGCACCAACGTGTTCGACGCCCCAGGCAACCTTGGCAAGGGGACAAAGGACGAACTGAATGCCACCCTGGCGTTGCCGTTCGACAACATCGGCCTAAAGGGCCTGTCACTGCGGGGCAACTATACCTGGCGGCGCTCACGGGTTACTGATCCGACGACACATCTTGAGCGACCATTCTCAAGTCTCAATCCCTGGGAGGGTCAGTTCAGCCTTACCCAAGATCTGCCGCGGCTTAAATCCACCTTCGTCATCACGACAATGCAATTGGGCAACAAGGTGCGGCAATATCGTAGCAGTGAGACCCGGTTCGACTACACAACCCCCAACTACGTCAACATCCAGTACAACTGGCGACCCAATCCGACCTTCATCGCCTCAGTGCAGCTGTTCGAGAACGTCTTCCTGCGTGAACGCCGCCGTGAGCGGGTGATCTACAGCGGGCCCCGTTCAAACGGGAACATCAGCCTCACCGAAGAGCGATCGGCCGAGATGGAGCCCTTCATCATGTTCCGGCTGGCCAAGACCTACTAGGTCAGCGGATATTCTGCCTCCAGACGGTAGTGCGATCCCTCATCGGTGCGCCAACTCGAATACAGGCCGAATGACGAGACGCGGAAGGCCGGAACCCTAAGCAGGTTGTTGGCCTGGATCCAGTGCGCCACGTCGAGCCCGCTGGCACGGCGCAGGTAGGCCAGGGTGACATGTGGCCGGTAAATCCGTGTCTCCGGCTTGATACCAGCGCGACGGGCGGCGCTCTCGCAGGCCTTGGCCAGACGCACCAGCGGCGTGCTCTCAACGACCCCAGCCCAGACCGCATGCAGGTCGGTACCCTCACCAAATGAGCCGGCCCCTGAGATCGTCAGCGAGAACGGCCGACCATTGATTTGAACCAGTTCCGCATCGAGATCGCGGGCGACATCCTCGCGAATGTCGCCGAAGAACCGCAGGGTGATGTGCAAGGCGTCGAGCGGCCGCCACGACGCCCCCTCGATCCCGCCCTGGCGCGCCATCAAGCCCATGCCAATCTCGTCCGGCACAGGCACGGCGGCAAACAGGCGGATCATCTGCGTGCCTTCAGGGCCTGGACCACCGCCGGCGCCATGCGCTGGGCCACCCGCAAAGCCCCGGCAGCATTCGGGTGGATGCCATCGTCCTGGATCAGGTCGGGGTGCCCCTCCACGGGGGCGAGGATATTGGCATAGAGCGGAACTCGGGCCGCCTTCGACACAGCCGGGAACACCGCATTGAAATCGCGCGCAAAGCCCGCCCCAATGATCGACGGGGCGGCGATACCGACCAACATGGCCGGGATCTTCCGCGCCTTCAGATGGGCCAGGATGGCGGCCAGATTGCGCTGCATCGCCTTGGGGTCGAGCCCTTGCAACAGGTCGTTGCCGCCCAGGGCGATGATACAAAGCTGGGTCGTGGACCGCACGCTGAAATCTACCCGTTGCAGTCCGGCGGCTGTGGTGTCACCCGAAACCCCAGCCGCGGTGACCTGAGCCGGGACGCCCAGTCGGTTCAGTTCGGCCTCCAGCCGCGCCGGCACAGCCTGGCCAGCGAGCAGGCCGTAGCCGGCTGTGATGGAGTCTCCCAGCATCGTGATCCGCACCGGCACCGGTGCCGCAAGGGCACGGCCCAAGATCCCGACGACGAGGGTGGAGAAAATAACGGATCGGCGACTGTGGTTGCGCATGGCTTTGCCCTATCTAGGATGGGCGCGCTCCGCGTCCAATCCCTACAGGTATCGATGTTTGATCGCGACGAGACGGCCCCGCCCCTGCACCTGGACGCGGTCACCCTGACCCTGCCGTCGGCCGCCGGACCGGTCGACATCTTGCGTGGCGTCTCCCTGACTGTGAAAGCCGGCGAACGTGTGGCGGTGGTCGGGTCTTCGGGCAGCGGCAAGTCATCTCTGATCGCCGTCGCGGCTGGGCTGGAGCGGCCCACCACCGGGACCGTAAGCCTGTTCGGGACTGGCCTTGGGCCCTTGAACGAAGACGGCCGCGCACGGCTGCGACGTGGGCGGGTTGCGCTGGTGTTCCAGCAGTTCCACCTCCTGCCCAACATGACCGCGCAGGAAAATGTCTCAGCGCCGCTCGAAATAGGGGGCGTAGACAACGCAATGCAGACAGCCCGCGTCTGGCTGGATCGCGTCGGCCTGGGCGGACGTCTCGATCATTATCCGCAGCAGCTTTCCGGCGGAGAACAACAGCGAGTCGCCCTGGCCCGCGCCCTCGCCGGCCGTCCGGCCCTGCTATTCGCCGACGAGCCCACCGGCAACCTCGACAGCGCCAATGCCAAGGGCGTCGCTGAGCTGATGTTCAACCTGGTGGCCGAGACAGGGGCCGCGCTTGTGCTCGTGACCCACGATCTGGCTC
>CANKEA010000218.1 GCA_947480815.1 Caulobacterales bacterium
CTCTTGATCGGGGCCTATGCGGCCGTCGGCTTCCTGATCGGTGCGGTACTTTCTGGTGCCGCCGGCTTTGCCGGTATGCTGATCTCGGTCCGCGCCAACGTGCGTACGGCCCAGGCCGCATCAGAGAGTCTGGCCAAGGGGCTCAACCTTGCCTTCACCTCTGGTGCTATCACCGGCATGCTAGTGGCGGGCTTCGCCCTGATCGGCGTGGCCGGTTACTACGCCTACCTGACGAGTGTGGCGGGTCTGGCCATCAGCGACCGCCAGGTGATCAATGGATTGGTCTCGCTGGGGTTTGGTGCCTCGCTGATCTCCATCTTCGCCCGACTGGGCGGCGGCATCTTCACCAAGGGCGCTGACGTTGGTGGCGACATGGTGGGCAAGGTCGAGGCCGGAATTCCGGAAGATGACCCCCGCAACGCCGCGACCATCGCCGACAACGTGGGCGACAACGTGGGCGACTGCGCGGGCATGGCCGCCGACCTGTTCGAAACCTATGCGGTGACTACGGTCGCCACCATGGTGCTGGCGGCGATCTTCTTCGGAACCTCGGCGCTGCTGCCGAACCTGATGCTCTTGCCGCTGGCAATCTGCGGCGTTTGTATCGTGACCTCAATCATCGGCACCTTCGCCGTTCGCCTAGGCAAGAGCGGCTCGATCATGGGTGCCCTGTACCAGGGCCTAATCGTGACGGGCATTCTGTCTGCCATCGCGCTTTACTTCCTGTTCCCAGCCCTGGTGCCCAGCACCCTGGAAGTGAACGGCAAGAGCTTTGGCTCGGCTGCCCTGTTCGGCTGCGCCATGACGGGCCTCGCCATCACCGCCTTGATCGTGATGATTACCGAGTACTACACCGGAACTAACTTCCGCCCGGTGAAGTCGGTGGCCCAGGCCTCCGTCTCCGGTCACGGTACCAACGTGATCCAGGGTCTGGCCATGAGCCTGGAATCTACGGCCGCCCCGGCGCTGGTTATCATCGCTGGTATCATCATCACCTTTAACCTGGCTGGCCTGTACGGCATCGCTATTGCCACCACTGCCATGCTGTCGTTGGCGGGCTTTGTCGTGGCGCTGGACGCCTTCGGCCCCGTGACCGACAACGCTGGCGGCATTGCCGAGATGGCGGGTCTGCCCCCGGAAGTGCGCGTCACCACCGATGCGCTCGACGCCGTTGGCAACACCACCAAAGCCGTGACCAAGGGCTATGCCATCGGTTCGGCTGGCCTAGGCGCGCTTGTGCTGTTCGCCGCCTACACCGAAGACCTAAAGTACTTCGCCAAGACCGCCGTAGCCGGATCGTACTTCGACGGCCTGGGCGCGGTGGCGTTCGACCTCAGCAATCCCTACGTCGTCGTTGGTCTGCTGTTCGGCGGCCTGCTGCCGTTCCTGTTCGGGGGCATGTCCATGACGGCCGTTGGCCGCGCCGCTCAGTCGGTGGTGGTTGAGGTGCGCCGTCAGTTCCGTGAAAATCCCGGAATCATGACCGGCGAGGTGAAGCCCGAATACGGTCGCGCCGTCGACATCCTGACCAAGGCGGCGATCAAGGAAATGATCGTGCCCAGCCTATTGCCCGTCGTTTCGCCGATCGTGCTGTTCTTCGTGATCACCGCCATCGCCGGCAAGGTGAACGGCTTTGCCTCGCTCGGTGCCATGCTGATGGGGGTGATCGTGACCGGCCTGTTCGTCGCCATTTCCATGACCAGCGGTGGTGGTGCTTGGGATAACGCCAAAAAGGTGATCGAAGAAGGCTTCACCGACAGCGACGGCGTGTTGCACAAGAAGGGCAGTGATGCCCACAAGGCCGCCGTCACCGGCGACACCGTCGGCGACCCGTACAAGGACACCAGCGGTCCGGCTGTGAACCCGATGATCAAGATCACCAACATCGTGGCCCTGCTGCTGCTAGCAATCCTGGCCGCGCACTAAGCGATCCAACCGCCAAGACTACGAAAGCCCCGGAGAGCGATCTCCGGGGCTTTTTTTGCTTCTGGTACCAAGCCGGCTCTGCCTGGGCGGCCGGAAGCGATCTGCTCGGGAAAGCTTGGGTGCTCTAACGGCCCGGCTGTTGGCCGGGGCCCACTTCGTCCTGCGGCAGCATAGAGCCGCGCGCGACGTTACCGAGGAGCTGTTCAAGGATGGTCATTTCACGGCCGCGGGTCGGCGTTTCGCGGCCATTAAAGGCGACGACCTTGCCATCTTTCAGGGTGTATTTGTTCACCCCGACAACCTGCTCATTGTCTTTGTTGAAGTTGACCATAACCACTTCGCGTGACGCCACGCGCGGGTCATAGAAGGCGATGCGCTCGGTCACCTGAGTTATATAATACCAGAGGTTGGGGTCGAAGGTGGAAGTCGTCGATGGCGTGCCCAGTTTGGCCAACACGGTAGACTTGGTGTCTTCGCCCACTTTCACATCAGCCGGCTTTGAGTCGACGGCCTGAAAGCCAGCGTAACTGGTTATGGGGGTGCACGCTCCCGCACCAAGCACGGCGGCGCAGGCCGCTACGGCCAGAAGGTATAGACGATAGCTTGGGCGAACAAACATGGCGACCTTTCAACCCGTGACGGGGCGGATGCTTTGACCTATCGCCCGGCGCAGCTTAGTTCAATGCCCCTTGCGGCAGCGGCTTAGGCCAAGCCCTGGGCGAAATCGAGGCGGAATATGTTTCTGGACCGGTTCTTCAAGCCAAGACCCGCCGCATTGGCGGGACGAAGGCTGTATGATTTCGCCTCCTGTCAGGCGCGAGCAGCAGCGTTCTATGCGGATCTTTTTGCGCCAGACACTATGGAAGGCCGGTTCGAACTCTATTCGCTGCATGTGATTTTGCTCATGGACCGGCTGAAGGGCGAAGCTACATTGAACGAGTCGCGCCAGGAATTGTTTGACGCCTACATTCGCGGCCTGGATGACGCTTTTCGTGAGATCGGCGTCTCTGATACCTCGGTCGGAAAGAAGGTCAAGAAACTGGCTGGGCATTTTTACGGCCGACTGCGCGCCTATGACGCCGCATTCGAATCACTGCCCGACCAGGAGGCGCTCGCCACCCTGATCGGTCGCAATCTGTTCGGGGCCGTGGATGACGCGCGCGCGGGCGCTTTTGCCCGCTACGTCGCTGCCGCCCGCGCGGCTTTGGCCGGGCAGGACGCGATTTCACTGGCGGACGGGACGGCGCCAGCTTGGCCGCCTATCGCGCCGTGAGTACCTGGCCAGTCAAGATCGGTCTGGGCGAGTTTGGAAAGGGCCGAACGTTCGCCTTTGAAGCCGATGCCAAGGCGCGCGCCGATATCGTCAGCTTACTCGATCTGGCATCGCTTGATCGCTTTAGCTGCGAGATCGCTGTCACCGCATGGCTC
>CANKEA010000219.1 GCA_947480815.1 Caulobacterales bacterium
AACTCGATGTCGACAATCAAGGGCACCGGCGCGGGGATGAGCAGCGTCTTCAAGGGCCCCAAGTGGAAATCAGCGGATTAACGTGACCTGCTGAGCCTGCTGTTCCTTTTGACCAAGACCATGAAATCCAAGGGCGTGATCGCCCTGGAAAGCCACATCGAAAAGCCCAGCGAAAGAACGATCTTTTCGCGTTTTCCCAAGATCACTAAGGATCACTTCGCTGTCGACTTCATCTGCGACACCCTGCGGATGATGACCATGAACCTCGAAGACCCGCACCAAGTCGAGGACGCCATGGAAAAGCAGCTGGAGAAGCACCATCACGAACACTTGGCACCGGCCCATGCCATGCAGAACCTGGCCGACGCCCTTCCGGCCCTTGTCGGCATCTTCCTTGGCGTGTTCCTCGCCTATGGCCTGGTCGGCCCCTTCGCGACGCGCATGAAGGAAGTTTGCGACGAGGATAGCGCCTTCTACCGAATCATCCTGTCCGTGCTGGTGGCGCACCTGCATGGCAATGCTGCTAAGATCAGTGTCGAAATCGGCCGCGGCGACGTGCCCAGCCCGTCCCAGCCTAGCTTCACCAAACTGGAAGAAGCCTTGGGTGCCATGCCTGCTGAGGGCTAAGGTTCGCCCGTTCACGGCAACCTCACGAACCTGTGAGTATTTTTCTTGCGTCGCGTTCAAAACGGCGCGAGGTTTCGTTCACACGCGCAAAAGTGCGTGAAAAATGACATTAGGAGAGGACAACATGACCCTACTTCGCAAGACTCTGGTCGCCGTTGCGGCCCTTGGACTGATTTCCGCCGCTGCCTGCTCCAAGCCCGCAGAACCGGCTGCTGACGCCGCTGCCCCCGCCGCTGCTGACGCCGCTGCCCCCGCCGCTGCTGACGCCGCTGCCCCCGCTGACGCCGCTGCCGCTCCGGCCGCTGCCGCTGCTCCGGCCGCTCCGGCGCCGAAATAAGTCATCGTCTACTCGGACAGACTGGGGGCCGGCTGGAAACAGCCGGCCCTTTCGCTTTTGGGCTATAGGTCGGGCGATGAGCGGCGAAGCCCCCAACCCTACTCCTGTCCAGTGGCGCGCCGACGGCGCGCCGCAGTCGGCGCTGTATGGCGATGTCTATTTTTCCAGCGATGATGGCCTGGCCGAATCGCGGGCGGTTTACCTGAACGGTTGCGGCCTTCCGCAGGGCTGGGCCGGCCGATCTTCCTTTACGGTTGCCGAACTGGGATTTGGCACCGGGCTGAACATCGCTGCCTTGCTTACCCTGTGGCGGGAGACGCGCCCATCTGGTGGCCATCTGCATATCTTCTCAGTCGAGGCGCATCTGATGCCGCGCGACGATGCGGCGCGGGCGCTGGCGCGCTGGCCCTCTATCGCGCCAGCGGCACAGGCCCTCCTGACGGCCTGGCCTCCCGCAACGCCGCTGTTTCACAGGTTCGACTTGCCGGATTTTGACGCCACCCTTGATCTGGCCGTGATGGATGCCGCCCAAGCCCTGGCCTTGTGGAATGGCCGTGCCGACGCCTGGCTGTTGGATGGGTTTTCCCCGGCGCTCAACCCCGCCATGTGGAGCCCTGAACTCATGTTAGCGGTTGCCGAACGCAGCGCTCCGGGCGCAAGGGCCGCTACTTTCACCGTCGCAGGATCCGTCCGTCAGGCGCTTGCAGATGCCGGATTCGCTGTCGAGCGGTGCCCTGGATTTGGCCGCAAACGCCAGCGGCTTGAGGCGATTTTGCCTGGACTGCCTACATCAGCCACCGCGCCCAAGGTGGCGGTCATTGGCGCGGGGATCGCCGGGGCCAGCTTAATGCGCGCGCTATCGGCGATTGGCTTGCAGGCGGTGTTGTTCGAGACCGATGCCCCTGGCGCTGGCGCTTCTGGCAACCCGGCGGCCCTGGTCATGCCCGGGTTCGACGCCGGCGAGGGGCCTCGCGCGCGCCTGTTTGCTCATGCCCAGCAACGCGCCACCGCACTCTATGGACAGGTTCCCTGTGCGGTCATCGGGCGCGGGGCGCTGCAGCTTGAAACAACCGAGCGAGATCCTGCCCGATTTGAAAAGGTGGTCGTTAGTCCGTTGTTTGTCTCGTTGAGCCGTCTCAGTCCGCAAGAGTCTGAGGCCCGGCTCTGTGAGCCCGCGGTCGGCGGACTGGCGATCGCCGATGCGATCGTGGTTGACCCGGCTGCGGTGTTATCGGCCTGGGCTTGTGGGGAACGCGGGGGCGCTGTGGCGGACATGCGACCGGACGGCGCAGGCTGGCGTCTCATTGGCGCGGAAGATCAGGACCTGGGCGTGTTCGAGGCCGTGGTTCTGGCGACCGGGGCGGATCTGGGCGGCCTGTGGCCAGGGGCAACCGTCCAGAGCGTTCGTGGCCAGACGAGTTGGACCGCCGAGGCAAGGCCGCCAATGCCCGCCGCCTTTGGGGGATACGTGATCCCGACACCTGATGGCGGTCTGCTTTTCGGTGCCACTCACGACCGGGGCGATACCGACGAGACACTGCGGCTTGCCGACCATGATCGAAATCTCGCCTTGCTCGCTAAGGGCATGCCCGTCCTGGCGGCCAAGGTCGCCAGCTTGCCGCTGCAAGGCCGTGCCCGACGGCGCGCGGCGACGCCAGACCGCATGCCGCTGGCCGGTGCCGTGCCAGACAAGGCTGGGCTGTATGTGCTGGGGTGTCTGGGCTCGCGCGGGTTCTGCACGGCCCCGCTGCTGGCCGAACATCTCGCGGCGCTGATCGCAGGTGCGCCCTCGCCTTTGCCAAACGACGAGGCGGCGTTGGTCGATCCTGCGAGACTTTAGGCCGTAAACAAAGGCTCGGTCAGCCGGCTAGAGGCCGGCACCGCGCCGACCTTCCGATCATGCCGATCGCTTTGATTTAATGCGGTGGGATGACGCGGCAAATTTGACTAAAAGGCCCCATGACCGACTGCCGCCTTTACCTGATCACCCCGCCTGCCATCGATCTACCCGCGTTCGAAATCGCACTTTCCGCCGCCCTCGAGGGCGGCCAGGTGGCGGCTTTGCAACTCAGGCTCAAGGGCGCGCCGGACGAGACGCTCGCCTCGGTGGTGCGGGCGCTTATGCCGATCGCCCATCGGCATGGCGTTGCCATGATCCTCAACGATGATCCGGCCCTGGCGGTGCGGCTTGCCTGTGACGGCGTGCATATCGGACAGCAGGATGGCCCGCTGGCTGACGCGCGCCGACTGATGGGCAAGGGTATGGTTGGTGTCACCTGCCACGATAGCCGACATCTGGCCATGGAGGCCGCAGAGGGCGGGGCCGACTATGTCGCCTTCGGGGCCTTCTTTCCCACCGCGACCAAGGATGCATCCGCTCGCGCTGA
>CANKEA010000220.1 GCA_947480815.1 Caulobacterales bacterium
ACGTCCTTGACCTGGGTGAAGGGCTTGATCCAGTCCAGCCGCTTGCCCATGGCGCTCCAGTAAGCGTCGGGATCGGCCTTGGCCTTAGCCACCGCGGCGTCATAGCCCGCAGCGGTCATCAGCGCCGTCTCTGCCCACGCTGCCGGTACGTCAAACACAGGCTTCAGGTTGTCGTCGTCGCTCACGGGGGCGTCCTCACCTTATGCGTTGGGGGGAGTATGCGAACCGGCCGCGCCGGCGCAAGCTAGGGTTTCCCTACGCCTGGACCGAATTGAGCCGGAGACCCTGGAATGTTGCTCGCTAAATCAACCTGGACCGAGATTGAGACCTTTCTAACGCGCTCGACCGCTGTGGTGATCCCAATCGGCTCTAACGAACAGCATGGTCCCACAGGCCTGCTTGGCACAGACTGGATGTGCCCAGAAATCATCGCGCATGAAGCACAGGCGGGCCGCGACGATCTGTTGGTCGCGCCCACATTCAATATCGGCATGGCGCAACATCACCTGGGCTTTCCCGGTACGATTTCCCTGAAACCCAGCACCTTCATCGCCGCCATCGGCGACTGGGCCCGGTCTCTGGCCGGCCACGGCTTTACCCGGCTCTACTTTCTCAACGGCCATGGCGGTAACGTGGCCTCGATCGAAGCGGCGTTCAGCGAGATCTATGCCGCCTACAGCTATGGTGGGCAGCGCGCGCCGTTTGCCTGCAAGCTCAAGAACTGGTGGGATCTCGCGGGCGTTACCGCTCTTGCCAATCGCCAGTTTCCGAGCGGCCATGGCACCCACGCCACGCCCTCTGAGATCGCCGTGACCCAGTGGGCCTATCCAGACGCCATCAAGACAGCGCCCTATGGGCCGAAGATCGCCAATACTGGCCCAATCCGCGAAGCCTTGGACTTCAGGGCGCGATACCCTGACGGCCGCATGGGCTCAGATCCCGCCCAGGCGACACCGGAAAAGGGCGGAGACTTGGTGCGCATGGCGGTGGCATCGCTGGTTTCAGATGTGGCGGCGTTTGCGGCCGAGCCGAAACCATAGCGCCCGATCCGTTTTGATCGAACCGACCAAAACGGATCACGATCAGATCATGTTTCAGCGTGGAATCTATAGTGTCTTTCTGAGCGACCCCTAGCAGTAGACCGCGTCGATCTCGAAATAGTCCCGGAAGGTGTTGCGGACGGGCGGCTCGTCCTAAAGCTCAGGTAGAAGGAACCGTAGAGCGCGGATTCAGGCGCAAACCACCTCCCCATCCACGACCTTAACCGGCCATGGTGCCAGCGCCTCATCGACGCAGGGTCCGGCCATGCACAGGCCGTCGAGAGCGCGGAACAGGGCACCGTGGCCGGTGCACAGCAGGTGATCCCCGGAGAACACATGGTCGCCGTCATAGGCCAGGGGCCATCCGAAATGCGGGCAGCTGTCGACATAGCCGATAACCTCGCCTTTGAACCGGATCACCAGCCCCATGAAAACGTCGTCGCCGGACCGGTAGCGGAAGGTCTTGCCGCCGGGCTCGTTGATCTCGTTCAGAGCGCAGAGCACCGTGCCGGCCGCCGGCCGGGCGGCGTTCGCCGGGTCCAGCTGGGCGCGGCGGTCGAGATAGGTCACCCGAAGACCCGGCGCCAGGGGCGGATTTCTGTGGCGGCGAACAGGCCGGCCTTGGCGTAGGGGTCCCCGGCGGCGAAGGCCTCGGCACCAGCGCGGTCGGCGGCCTCCACCAGCAACAGCGAGCCGGTGGGCTTGTCGTCCGCGTCGAGCAAAGGTCCCGCCATCAGCAGTACCCCGGCGTCGAGCTGGCCCTGCAGATAGACCAGGTGCGTCGGCCGGGTGGCCATGCGTAATTCCAGCGAATCGGGCTTGTCGAAACAGGTGATGGCGAACTGGGGCATACGAACTCCTCCTAGAGTGTTTCTTCGCGGATCGGCCGCGATAGCAGGGCTTCGATGGCGGCGTCGACCTCAAGGGCACCAGACAGGATGTCCTCCACGGCCGAACAGATCGGGGTCTCGACCCCGAGCTTGGCGGCCAGGGCCTTGAGCGCTGGGGCGGAGGCCACGCCCTCGGCGACGGATAGCTTGCCACTCAGCGCCTGTTCCAGGGTCTGGCCTCGCCCTAGCGCCAGGCCGACGCTCATGTTGCGTGATTGCGAGCTGGAGCAGGTCAGCACCAGATCACCCAGACCACAAAGGCCCGTGACGGTTTCGGCGTGGCCGCCCAGGGCCATGGCCAGTTTGGTCATCTCATGAAAGCCGCGCGTGATCACGGCGGCATGGGCGCTGCGGCCCAGGCCACGGCCCTCGACGATGCCGCAGGCGATGGCTAGCACGTTCTTAATCGCCCCACCTGCCTCGGCGCCGATCATGTCGTGCGCCAGATAGGGGCGGAAGGTGTGGGTGGCGATGGCCTCAGCCAGGGCTGCACCCAAGTCGCGATCAGGGCAGGCCAGGGTCACGGCGGTTGGCAGGCCTCGAGCCACCTCTGCGGCGAAACTGGGCCCCGATAGCACGGCGGCGGCAGCTTGGGGGACGGTCTCAGCCAGGACCTGGGTCATCAGCTTAAGCGAGCCCTGTTCGAAGCCCTTGGCACAGAGCAATACCGGCACGCCAACGCGGGCATGGGGCGCAAAGGTGGCTAGGCTGGCGCGTAAATGCTGCGCCGGGGCAACGGCCAGGATCAGGTCGCAATCGGCCAGGTCGGCGGCGTCATGACTGGCGCGGATGGTGGGGTCGAGTGCCACCCCGGGCAGGAACAAGCCATTTTCATGGTTGGCGTTGACGCTGGCAACCACGTCCGGTTCGCGCGCTTGTAGCACGACATCCAGCCCAGAGCGGGCGCAGACCTGGGCTAGGGCCGTGCCCCAAGCCCCCGCACCGATCACGCCTGCAGATTTGAACGCGGTCATGCCTTGGCTCCCTTGCGGCCGGCGGTCTTGTGCATTGGCGCGTCCGTCGCGGCGGCCTCGTCCAGCGGCCAGCGCGGGCGGGCCGATACGTTAAGCGGCGAGGTGAGCCCCAGCATAAGGCGTTCCGCCCCAGCCAAGGCGATCATGGCGGCATTATCGGTGCAATAGGCGAGGGGCGGGGCGAAGAATTCGAAGGCGGCCGCCTCGCACTCGGCAATGAGGGCGGTGCGTACGGCTTGGTTGGCGGCGACGCCGCCCGCTACCACGAAGCGGCGTTGTGTATGGTGCCGGGCATAGGTTCGCATGGCCACGGCCGCGCGATCGGCCAACTGGGTGGCTATGGCCAATTGCACCGCGGCGGCGAGATCTCGCCGGTCTATCGCGTTGCTGATCTTCATTGCGGCGCGGGCTGCTGCGGTCTTGAGGCCGGAGAAGGAAA
>CANKEA010000221.1 GCA_947480815.1 Caulobacterales bacterium
CGGCGGCCTGGTGGCTATGGCCCTGGTCATGACCGCCAGCTGGCTGTTTCAAAAGAAAATCGGCAATGCCGGCTGGACCGACGTGTTCTGGACGCTTGGCACAGGCACCTGCGGCGTTGGCATCGCATTGTGGCCCGACCCACTCGCCTTCCACCTGCGCCAGATCTTAGTCGCCGTGCTCGTCGCGGTCTGGTCATTGCGGCTTGGCCTCTACATCGCCTTCCGCGTTGCGCGCAGCCAGCACGAAGACGCCCGCTATCTCGCCCTTCGCAAAGAGAATGGTCCAAAATTCCAGGCCGTGATGTTGCAGTTATCGCTCGTTCAGCCTCCGGCCAGCGCCCTGCTGTTCATCTCAATCGCCCTTGCCGCGCATGATCATACGCCTTGGGTGCGGGTAACGGACCTAGCGGGGCTTGCGATCCTGGCTATCGCCATCGTCGGCGAGGGCTTGGCCGACGACCAGATGAAGCGCTTCAAGGCCGACCCCGCAAACAAGGGCAAAGTGATGAACACGGGCCTTTGGGCCTGGTCGCGCCATCCTAACTATTTCTTCGAATGGGTCGGCTGGATCGCCTATCCGGTCATGGCCATGCACCTGCAAAATCCCTGGAGCTGGGCCAGCCTGATTGCACCAATCGTGATGTACCAAATCCTCACCATGCTCACCGGCGTGCCGCCGACCGAAGCCGCCATGGTGCGCTCCAAGGGTGACGCCTATCGCGACTACCAGGCTCGCGTCAGCCCGTTCTTTCCCCTTCCGCCGAAGTCCATTCCACCCCAAAAGTCTAAGCCATGAGCCTATTGCGCGACGTCATTCACAACCTTGCTGACGGGCCGATCCCGGATCCGATCTCAAAAGCCGCGATCAGCGTGCTGGTGGCGACGACGCGGCGCCAACTGGCCAAGACCACGCCGGGCGCAGACATCGCGTTCGCGCGCCAGATGGCCAGCCGGCCAATCGCCGAACACACCCAGGCCGCGAACGAGCAGCACTACGAAGTGCCTGCTCCCTTCTTCCAAGCCTGCCTTGGGCCTCGGCTGAAATACTCATCCTGCCTCTACCGCACCGGGCATGAGACGCTGGGTGAAGCGGAGGAGATCGCCCTGGCCGAGACCTGTGCGCACGCGCAGCTGGCCGACGGTCAATCCATCCTGGAATTGGGCTGCGGCTGGGGCTCTCTGTCGTTGTGGATAGCGCAGCACTATCCGCAGGCGCAGATCATATCCGTTTCGAACTCTGCCTCACAAAAAGACTTTATCGATGGCCGGGCCAAGGCCCTTGGCTTGACCAACCTCAGCATCATCACATGCGACATGAACGACTTTTCGATCGAACAGAGCTTTGATCGTATCGTTTCGGTCGAGATGTTTGAGCACATGGCCAACTGGCGCGGCCTGCTTGAGCGCACGCGGCAATGGCTCAAGCCCGATGGTCGGCTGTTCCTGCACGTGTTCAGCCACATCACCGCCCCCTATCGCTTCGAGGTGAAGGACAGATCGGACTGGATCGCCCAGTACTTTTTCACGGGCGGGGTTATGCCCAGCCATAACTTGATCCGCGGCTTTCCGGATCTCTATGCGGTCGAGCAGGATTGGCGTTGGAGTGGCAAGCACTACCAGCGCACCGCCCTGCAATGGCTGGAGTATTTCGACACTCATCAGGACATCGTCTGGCCCGTGCTGCTCGGGACCTACGGTGACGAAGCCAAGGTCTGGAAAAGGCGCTGGAGGTTATTTTTCCTGGCGACGGCCGGACTTTTTGGCGACCGCGGCGGTGCCGAGTGGGGCGTCAGCCACTATCTGCTCAAACCTGTCTGACGGGACCCCACGCCATGCCTTATGCCCTCGCCTACCTCGCCAGCTTCGTCACGTTCATGGCCATGGACGCCTGCTGGCTCACCTTGACCAATGCGCGGCTGTATAGGCCGGCGATCGGCCCGCTGTTGGCCGACAAAATCGATATGCTTCCTGCCGTTCTGTTTTACCTAATTTACCTGGGCGGCATTACAGTTCTGGCCACCGTGCCCTCGGCGCGCGAGGGCGGCGTTCGCAAGGCAGCCATCACCGGTGCGATCCTCGGCTTCGTGGCCTATGCCACCTATGACCTGACCAATGCCGCCACCTTGCGGATGTGGTCGTGGACGATCACCAGTGCCGATATGGCCTGGGGCACCCTCGTCACCGCCGCGGCCGCAGCCGCTGGCAGCGCCGTATTGATCCGCCTCAAGGGGCCTTTGAGCGGCGTCACGCCGCAACCCTAAGCCTTGGCCTAGAGCTTAAATTCCAGTCCGACGCTGAATTTTGTCCGCGACGCGGGCGGCGCGGCGGCACCTTGCGGCCGGTGGGCCGAGGCCTGGAAGTCTGCGAACTGAGACGTTAGCGACAACCTAGGCGTCAGGGCGAAGCTTGCCTCGGCGTCGAGCTCGCGCGCCAGGGAAACTCCGAAACGATGATTATCGAAATTATGACCGCGAAGCGTGAACTGTGGATTGCCGAACGCCCCGACATGCCACTTAGGCCGCACGACAATCTGCAAATTAAGGTCCTCTAGACCGTCGACAAAGGTCTTGGCACCGCCGACCGCAGAGAAGGCATCCGCCCAACCCTGCAAACCGTGGTTGGTCTGCAACGGGGTAACGAAGCCGCGTTTGCCGTCACCACCCAGAACCTCATAGGCTAATCCGCCCGACCATAGGCCATAGACGGCATCGACACTGACCCCCTCATAGCCGAGCGAGAATTGGCCGTTATTGCTGCGATAGTCGCCCTGGTGGGCATAGGTCACGGCATAGCTGATCTGGGCACCATCGAACTTGAAACGCCCCGAGGCCCGCGCTCCAGCTGTGTCAGTCGACAGGATCGGTGTGTTGCGGAAATCCAGCGCGTAGTCGAAAGTTTCGATCCGAAGCGGTGCAGAGAAAGTGTAGCCCAGGATCAGGGCGTGGCTATCAGACGTCCAATCCTGGTCTAGGTTACGGTTCACCCGGGCCAGGTAGAGGTAGGTCGCGCTGAATTTACCGCGGACAAGGTCGGCCTTGATCGCATCAAAGGTCTGCTCATCCTGCCGCCAGGCCGTGGTGCCGACGAACCGCTGATCGTCGACGTTCATCAACTGACGCCCGACGACCACCGTAAGCGCCGGATTGACCTTCCAGGTCAGCTGCAATCGATTGAGCTCGGAATTAGCTGGATCATTGATGGCGGGATACTGGGCCTTGCCGTTCAGGCTGCGCGTCGGAGTAACCACATTGAAGTGACCGGTTATCAGGGGTTCCACAGTTTCGAATTCGATTAGCCCGCGCAGACCCTTGGTCTCGCCGGTTTCCCAACCGATA
>CANKEA010000222.1 GCA_947480815.1 Caulobacterales bacterium
GCACAGAGCCGAGTGAACTGACCATCGTTGCCAACCGCCACGGCGATGTCGCCATCGGCGGCTGTGAAGCTCTGATAGGGGACGACGGTGGGGTGCGCGTTACCGTAACGCGTTGGGTTACGGCCGGTCGCTAAAAAGCTCAACGCTTGGTTGGCCAGGGTCGCCACCTGAACATCGAGCAAGGCCATGTCGATGTGCTGGCCCTGGCCGGTGCGGTCGCGGTGGCGCAGGGCCGCCTGGATCGCATTGGCGGCATAGAGGCCGGTCATCAGGTCGGTCACAGCCACCCCGGCCTTCATCGGCTGGCTGTCGGCCTCGCCGGTCAGGCTCATCAGCCCACCCATGGCCTGGATGGCGAAATCGTAGCCCGGGCGGGCGGCATAGGGCCCGTCCTGGCCAAAACCCGTGATCGAGCAATAGACCAGAGCCGGATTGGCGGCCGAAAGGCAGGCGTAGTCGAGTCCGTATTTCTTCAGCGCCCCGACCTTGAAGTTCTCCACCACGACATCACACTTGGTCGCTAAGGCGGTGACGAGTTTGCCGCCCTGGGGTGAGGCTATGTCGATGCAGACCGAGGCCTTGCCGCGATTGGCGGCCATGTAATAGGCCGCCTCCTTTGCACCCTCGCCCTCGAAATAGGGTGGCCCCCAGGCGCGGGTCTCGTCGCCCTCGCCAGGACGCTCAATCTTGATGACGTCGGCCCCAAGGTCGGCCAGCAGTTGGGTCGCCCATGGCCCTGCCAGCACACGGCTGAGGTCTAGGACGCGAACGCCTTCCAACGCTCGCGGCATGCCAGAGCCTGCGCTCAACTGAAGGCCTGCAGACCGGTCTGTGCCCGCCCCAGGATCAAGGCGTGCACGTCGTGGGTGCCCTCATAGGTGTTGACGACCTCGAGGTTGCACATGTGGCGCATGATGTGGAACTCGTCCGAGATTCCATTGGCCCCGTGCATGTCGCGCGCCTCGCGGGCGATGGCCAGCGACTTGCCAGCGCTGTTGCGCTTGATGATCGAGATCATCTCCGGCGAGGCCTGACCTTCGTCGAGCAGCCGGCCCACGCGGAGACAGGCCTGAAGGCCAAGGGCGATCTCTACCTGCATCTCGACCAGCTTCTTCTGGTACAGTTGGGTCGCTGCCAGCGGACGTTTGAATTGTAGCCGCTCCATGCCGTAGCGCTGGGCGGCGAGCCAGCAGAACTCAGCTGCGCCCAGGGCACCCCAGGCAATGCCGAAACGGGCCTTGTTCAGACAGCCGAACGGGCCGGAAAGGCCCGATACGTTGGGCAAGAGCGCATCTTCCGGCACCAGGCAGTCCTCAAGGACGATCTCGCCGGTCACGGAGGTGCGCAGGGCCAGCTTGCCCTCGATCTTTGGGGTGGAGAATCCCTGTGCCCCACGTTCGACGATGAAGCCGCGGATTTTGTCGTCCAGCTTAGCCCACACCACGGCCAGGTCGGCGATCGGGGCGTTGGAAATCCAGGTCTTGGCGCCATTCAGGCGATAGCCGCCGGCCACCTTGTCGGCGCGGGTGATCATGCCGCCAGGATCAGAACCGTAGTTGGGTTCAGTGAGGCCAAAGCAGCCGATCAATTCTCCGCTCACCAGCTTGGGCAGGTATTTGCGCTTCTGCTCTTCGGACCCGAAGGTGTAGATCGGATGGATCACCAGTGAGGACTGGACGCTAAGCGTCGAGCGGTAGCCGCTATCGACGCGCTCGGCCTCGCGCGCCACCAGGCCATAGGCGACGTGGCTTGCTTCCGACCCGCCATATTCGGCCGGCAGGGTGACGCCCAGCAAACCCATGGCCCCCATCTGAGGGATAAGGTCCCGATCGACGGTCTCATGGCGATTGGCCATCAGCACCTTGGGCTGGAGCTCGCCCTGGAAATAGTCACGCGCCGCATCACGGATCATCCGCTCTTCGTCGGTCAATTGGGCTTCGATGCGGAAGGGATCGGTCCAGTCGAAGGGCGCAAACTCGGCCATGTTTCTTGTTCTCCTTGGTGGTGGACAGCCTAGCGCAAGCCTAGCCATCGCGGCAGATATATCGGACAAGGTTTTTGGAAAAGGGTCGCAGTTCTCGACTCGTGCGGGCAGGCCCTATCGCCGGCCCAAGTCTAGTGAGAGTGCTCAGAGGATGCGGATCGGTCCAACCGATCGGCATTACGCATTAATCGATCAGGTGCCAGCGGTGCGCCGGTTCGTCGACGGGGTGCTGTCCGATGCGCCCGGAAACGAACGCTTTATCGGAAATCCTGATCAGCCCATTTGAATTCATCGCAGCGGGAGCCTTGGTGTGACGCATTAAAGTGTTGTCGGCCCACTTCCCCCCGGGGGTGAAACTGTGGCAATTCGTGTCGTGTTGAGGGTATTGGTCAGCCCGCATTCTTCGACCGTGAAATGAAATGCCCATTGGGAGCGCCCGATGGGTAGAGAAAAAGATACTTCTAAGAACGCTACGCCGGCGGCGAGGGGATCGCTTTCCGGCCAGGATGAGGAAACAACAATGTCTATTCGCAAATGGTCATTCGTCACCGCCTCGGCGGTCGCCATGCTCGCCGCTGGTAGCGCCATGGCGCAGCAAACCGCGGCAGCTGCTGGTACGTCCGTGGAGGCCGTGGTGGTCACCGGCTCTCGTCTGGCGGCCACGGGCTTCACCGCCCCGACGCCCGTTTCTGTGTTGGGATCGGCGCAACTTGAGTCGCGCGCTATTGCCTCAGTCGGCGAAGCTGTGGCCGAACTCCCGTCGTTCCGGCCCGGTGGTCAATCGCAGGCTGGCGGTGGCACCTTCTCGACGGGGCAAAATCTCCTGGATCTGCGCGGCCTTGGTGCGACGCGGACGCTGATTCTGGTCGATGGCATTCGGCCCACCCCGAACAACGTGCCCGGCACCTTCGACACCAACATGCTGCCTTCGTCTTTGATCGACCGGACGGAAGTTGTGACCGGCGGTGCTTCGGCCGCCTACGGCTCGGACGCTGTGGCCGGCGTGGTCAACTTCATCCTCAAGGATCGGATGAACGGCTTCCGGGGCAATATCCAGTATGGCATCTCGCAGGCCAATGACGCCAAGCAGGTCAGCGCCAGCCTAGGCTACGGCCACAATTTCATGGACGATCGCCTGCATCTCATCGTCGGTGGCGACTATGACAAGCAGGACCCCACCGGCACGCTTTACAGCCGCGATTGGGGCAAGTCCGAACCTGGTATCGTCAACCTGACGACGCGGCCGGCAGGCATTCCGTCCAATATCGTTGGCATGTCCTCTGAATACAAACTTGCCGCCGGCGGCTTGATCACCAGCTGCGTGCGCGGCACGACGATCTTGACGGC
>CANKEA010000223.1 GCA_947480815.1 Caulobacterales bacterium
GGCCCTTATGGTTTGCGCAGCGAAGTCAATTTCAGCGGCTATAAGCTCGACCGTGGCGCAACTGGAGAGTCTGGCGACTACGGCTATACCGCCCACAGCACGACCGTGCGCTGGACCATCAGTAAGGGCGGTCTCGACGACAAGGTTTCCGTCCTGGCTGGGCTGGAGAGACTGGGCAACCGGGCAACGCTGTCCACCGGAGCGAACGCCGACCGCATTGACTCTTCTAGCTTTATGGTCGTCCGGATCAGGCCAGTTTCGACCCTGACCATTACCGCCAGCGAACGCTATGACGCCTATGATCACATGACCGGCGTGAGCACAGGGCGAATTGCGGGCACCGTGGCCGTTGGCGGAGGCCTAACACTACAGGCGTCGACGGGGCAGGGGTTTAAGACCCCGAGCATCAGCGAGATGGCCTGCGACTTCTGCTACGCTACTGCGGTTTCGCTCCGGCCTGAATTTGCGCGTGGACATGAAGCGGGCCTAACCTGGCGCTCCCCGAACGGTCGCGTAACGGCGGGCATCACGGCGTTTGAGCTGAATGTGCGTGACCAGATAACCTACAACAACCTGCGCTATATCAATCTCGCACACGCCCGCTCGCGCGGAACCGAGTCGACCCTTCAGGCCGTGCTGGGTGGCGGATTTCGCCTGAAAGGCGCGTTCACTCGAATCAACGCCATTGATGTGACGAGCGGTAAGTCACAATTGCGCGCGCCCAAGTCGGTAGCCGCGGCGACGCTGTACTGGCAGGGCTCCAAGGCCAATATGGCGTTGAGCCTGCGAACGCAGAGTCGGCAGGCCGACACCGACTTGAACGGATATTCGCCGATGACTCGCCCTGGCTATGCCGTGGCGGATCTCGCCTGGGGGTACGCCCTGAGCGATAAGGTTTCGCTGACCGCTCGAATTGAGAACCTCGCCGACACAACCTATCAGCAGGCTTATGGTTTCGGAGCGCCAGGCCGGGCCGGCTATTTCGGGCTCAAACTCAAGCCCTAGACGGTCGTTGCCTCCAACAGACCTAGACCAAACGCGCGGTCAATGATCTTGTGCTGCGGGCTGTCCCATAAGCCAAGAAGCGGTATGGTTTCGATGTACCCAACCCGCGCTAGGCGACAAGGGCAAATGGCAAACGCGATCAGCAGACCCAAGTCCAGTAACCGGGTAGAAGAAGGCCTGAGGCCAATGAAGACTGTGATCGCAGCCCTGGCCCTGGCATTGACCTGGGCGGTAGCGCCCTTGGCTTTGGCCCAGACTGCGCCACCGCTGACAACGGCCATGGCTACAGAATTGGTGGCCGCCAACCGTATCCTGGTCAACCAGGGCGTCATTGACGTGCGTGGCCACGTTAGCGTGCGCGACCCCGTCAACCCCAACTATTTCTGGATCACCCGTGCCATCGCACCGGGCCTCGCCACAGTGGCAGATCTGCAAGCGTTCGACCTCGACGGTAAACAGGTCGGGGGGGTATCGGGAGAAGCCTATACCGAGCGGTTCATACACGCCCGAATCTTCAAGGCGCGGCCCGACGTGAACAGCGTGGTGCATGCCCATACGCCGTCTTTGATCACATTCTCAGTCAGCGATATCCCGCTACGCCCCGTCACGACCGCTGGACTTTTTGCCGGGGATGGCGTGCCGATCCATGCCAATGGTTTGGTAGGCGAGGGCATCCACGACATGCCTGTGGGCGATAGTCTCGCGGCAAAACTTGGGGGCAAGGTGGCGGTGCTGATGCGCGGCCACGGGGCCGTGATTGTCGGCCAAACTGTGCGCACGGCTGTGGGTCGTGCGATCGGCCTTGACCTGAATGCGCGCGAGCAGATCAACCTGCTCTCCATGCCCGGCAAGATCGACTACCTCGTCCCGCCACCCGGAGCCGGTAAGGCTTCCGGAAACTATGACCGCGAATGGAGCTGGTGGATGCACCAGCTCGACTCCCACTAACCAACCCGGACTGTCTGGCCTGACCTGTGAATGGAGACCCTCAAATGAAAGCCATCCTTTCGAGCGCCGCGATGCTCCTATTCGCGGTCCCCCTAGTGGCCACGGCCCAGACTGTGCCGACGGTTATCTCGACCAGTGCGCCGGAGATTCCGTTCGATGGTGCGGACGCCCTGCAGCTTCCACCGAACATGTACCTCGGCGAGGTCGCGGGCGTGGCGTTCAATCCCAAGGACAGCCACCTTTGGGTGTTCCAACGGGGTGCGACCACCGGTCCGGCCTATGGCGCTGCGGCGGCCCAGATGCTGGAATTCGATCAAACTGGGAAATTTGTGCGCGAGATTGGGAAGGGGCTCTATGCCTGGTCCTACGCCCATAATGTGCGGATCGACCCGAAGGGAAATATCTGGGCCATCGACAAGGGCTCGGACATGGTCATTCGGTTCAACCCGGCGGGCAAGGTGACCATGGTGTTCGGCCGCAAGCCTGAGGCGAGCGACGAAGCCGCCCATCCGATGGAACACCCCAAGCCGCCGCTGCCGGCGGTGGATGGTCAGTTCCGCCAGGTCACCGACATGGCCTGGGACAGCAAGGGCAACGGCTACATCAGTGACGGCTACGTCAATTCACGCGTGGCCAAGGTGGGACCAGACGGCAAGTGGCTTAAGTCTTGGGGCAGTTACGGCAAGGCCCCTGGCCAGTTCGACACCCTGCATTCCATCCAGGTCGACGCGAAGGATCAGGTCTATGTCGCCGACCGAGGAAACCGCCGCATCCAGGTGTTCGATACCGAGGGTAAGCTGCTGAAGATCATTCAGATCAACATTCCCTATTCGAATGACGCCCAGCCCGCGATCGGTAATAAGCCGGTGCTCGACGCCGACGGGTTCAACGGCCCAGCCCAGGCCACTCAGTATCCCGGTGCGCCTTGGGCGCTATGCATAACTCCGCTCGTGAATGGCCGGCAGGTTATGTACGTGGCCGACGCCTACCCGGGCCGGGTCTACAAGATGGACATGGACGGCCATGTGCTGGGCTGGTTTGGCCAGAGCGGCAAGCAGTGGAAACAGTTTGGCTGGATCCATGAGATCGCTTGCCCGAGCGAAAACACGCTCTATGTTGGCGAGCTGTTGAATTGGCGGCTTCAGAAACTAACCCTCCACCCCAAGTCCTGATCCAAGGGCCAATAGGGAAACGCGCCATTACAAAGCCGATCATTGCTCTCGCCGTTTTGGGCATCGCCTTGATGGCTGGGGTTGAGGCCCACGCCCAGGCGGCCGCCGCACCGGTGTTGCCGGCGCAACGTGGGTCCGTGTTCATTACCAAGGATGACTTCGCCAAGACGGTGGCCTCCAGAGCGGCC
>CANKEA010000224.1 GCA_947480815.1 Caulobacterales bacterium
CGCGGGGATCGGGGCGGGGGTCTATGCCTCGGCTGAGCAGGCCATCGCGGCCCGGCCCAAGACCGAAACGGTCAATCCGGCCATCGAGCGGCATCCAAGCGAGGCGGCCTATGCCCGTTGGCTGGATGCCATTCCGCGTGTTCGAGGCTGATCTGACCGGATGAGGCCGAAAAGGCTCAGTCCGAGATAGGATCTAGGGCGCGGTTGGGGAGCCTGGCGTAAAGCTGGTCTGCACCTTCAAATAGGCGATCAGGTCGGTACGATTCTTCTCGCCCTTCATACCGATGAAGGTCATTTTGGTGCCGGGCATATAGGTGGTCGGATTGGCCAGCCATTGGTCCAGGTGCGCCGGGTCCCAGGTGAATCCGGCCATCTTAACAGCGTCGGAATAGGCGTAGCCCGGCTTGGTTCCCGCTACGCGGCCAAACACACCGTGCAGGTTGGGGCCGGTCAGGTCTGGCCCGTCGGCGGTAAGGGTGTGGCAGGCGCGGCAAAAGGCCGACTGGGTCTGGCCGTTTTCGAGGTCGGCTGTGTTGTAGGGCGCGGGCAGGGTCGCCAGCAGTTTTGCCGTTTCCTCCTCCGACGGCTGCGGGGCGGCTGCGGCAGGCGTTGCCAGGGAATCGGCCGCCTGCGGCATCACCGGCTCTTCCGTTTTGCCGCATCCGGAAACCAGAATGACTGTGGCCAGGGCGATCAGTAGGGCAGGGCGCATGGTGGTGGTTCTAGCCGATGCGACAGAGGTTACAAGCGGGTACGGTAGCGGCATTGTCAGGACTCCAACCCCGGTTTTGACCGTGCAGCCTTCAGGCCCGAACGCCGGGTTTTGGCCGCCAGGTGTCGCGCCTTGCTCGCCTTGGTCGGCTTGGTCGGCATGCGTTTCTTGGGGGCGACGGCAGCGGCGCGGATTAGGTCTAACAGCCGCTCTATGGCGGCCTCGCGGTTCAGAATTTGGCTGCGGTGGTCCTGAGCGGTCAGCACGATAACCCCGTCCAGCGTCAGGCGCGATCCGGCCAGTTTCTGCAGGCGAACGCTCACCATATTGGGCAGGCTGGGCGACCGCCGAGCATCAAATCGAATTTGCACCGCGGTCGAGGTCTTGTTGACGTTCTGCCCGCCAGGGCCCTGGGCGCGGATGGCCCGGATATCCAGCTCGTCTTCGTTCAGGGCAATTTGGTCGGTGACCAGGATCATGGCGAGTCGAAACGGTGTGCGGGAAGCGCACCCTTAGCGCAGTTCGCCGGCTTCGCCGACCTTCGTTCCCGTTGGGATCAGGCGGGCTGTCGGCAGAGCATCTAGGGGCGATAAATTATTGCGGGTGACGGTGCCGTTTAGAGCCTATGGCGAACAAAGGTGCGGGACTACTGCGGGGATTTATACACCTAAAGGCCCCTATGTACCCCCTGCGTTCCTTTTCGCCTCCTGCCGAACTGGGTGCTAAAGTCGCTAAAAACCCAAGCGGGCCGGGGTTTAAGGGTGGTGCCGGATGAGGGGATTGAACCCCCGACCTTCGGTTTACAAAACCGCTGCTCTACCGCTGAGCTAATCCGGCGATGGGCGGCTTATGCCCCGCATGAGCGCGCCTGCGCAACGGCCTGTTGGTATCAGCCAGCAGAGTTCGACTTGTTGAAGATCTTCATACCGAAATAGACGGCGACGGCGATGACGACGATGGAAACGACCGCTGCGATCAAGACGGCTTTTGCTGTGGGGTCCATTTTTTTCTTACTCCGCTCTGACTACGGGCTGTCCCTAAGGTGGGGCCGTTGCTTGCTTAGGGCAGCTGACACGCCTCACCGCTCCCTCAATAGAGGAGAACCCTTTCGCTTCGCAAGGATTTGGGCGGTGGGCGGGGCTAGAAGGCGGGCGAGAAGGCCACCAATGGCCGCCAGGCCATTTAGCTGACCTTGGCGCGCCGCTGCAGACCGCCGACGATACAGCCGGCCACGGCGAACCACACCAGGATGTAACCCAGGTCGATTGGGATCAGCCGTAGGTCCTTGATCCCGTATGCAAAATCGTTGCCGGCGACGGTAATGCCAAAGAACAGGGATGCCGAAAGTCCCACACGCGTGCCACTGATCCAGCCCAAAGACCCGGTGCGACGGATAACCCAGTCCAGGCCGAACACCGAAAGCATCACAATGACGAATCCAGCTCCCATTCCGGCAGGGCTCTGCATCGTCGCCAGATGGGGGTGAGCCAAGGCGATCCAGTGGGCATTGAAGATCAGCCCGTACCAGAGAAACCCGACCAGATAGGCCGCAATGGTCCCTGCCGAGACGCCCGCCCAATTTACGCGCAACATCGCGTTCTCCGAATTTCCCGCCGGCGCATCGCCTGCCGTGCGCGCGAAGGCTAGCCTCCTTCGGCGCGGCGCGGTAGAGCCCGCGTTATGGCGCGCATTCTGATCACCTCGGCCCTGCCGTACATCAACGGCATCAAACACCTCGGTAACCTGGCGGGCTCGATGCTTCCGGCCGACGTTTACGCGCGATTCCAGCGGGCGCGTGGCAATGAGGTGCTCTACATCTGCGCCACTGACGAACACGGCACCCCAGCAGAACTGGCCGCCGCCCAGGCAGGCCAGCCGGTTGCTCAGTACTGCGCCGAGCAGCACGAGATCCAGCACGCTATAGGCCGTGCGTTCGGCTTGTCGTGGGATTGGTTTGGCCGCTCATCCTCGCGTCAGAACCGTGACCTGACGCAGCATTTCGCCCACAGGCTGGAAAAGAACGGCCTGATTGAGGAGCGGGTGGATCAGATGATCTATTCGCACACCGATGGCCGCTTCCTGCCCGACCGCTATGTCGAGGGCGTCTGCCCTCATTGCGCCCATGAGAAGGCGCGCGGCGACCAGTGTGACAACTGCGGAAGTCTGCTTGACCCGCTGGACCTGATCAATCCTTACTCGGCTATCTCTGGTTCACAAGACCTCGAGGTGCGCGATACCTGCCACCTCTATCTGCTGCAGTCGAAGATGCAGGACCGCATACGCGCCTGGGTCGACGACAAGGGCGCCGCCTGGGCCCCGTTCACACGCTCTATCGCCTACAAACACCTCGACGAGGGCCTGATCGACCGAGGCATCACGCGCGACCTCTCGTGGGGCGTTCCGGTGGCCTATGAGGGCGTTGCCAGGCCGGGCCTTGAGGGCAAGGTGTTCTACGTCTGGTTCGACGCGCCGATCGAATATATTGGCGCCACGGCGGAGTGGGCCGAGGCCACGGGCGGTAACTGGCGCGCCTGGTGGCGCGAGGACGAAGGCGCGGCGGACGTACGTTACGTCGAGTTCATGGGCAAGGACAACGTAGCC
>CANKEA010000225.1 GCA_947480815.1 Caulobacterales bacterium
ACCGATGCCGAGAAGGACTATAGCTTCACGATCCAGTTCGGAACCTCGACCACGACGCTCGATATAGAGGGCGAAATCACCGGTCGGTCGGACGTTCGGCCAACGCGGGCGGCGCTGGAGGCGGCCATGCTGCCATTCCTGGGCGACATCATGCAGACGCCGCCGGCCTATTCGGCAATCAAGATCGACGGCCAGCGCGCCTATGCCCTGGCGCGCGCGGGTGAGGCCCCGCAAATGCAGTCTCGCCCTGCCTTCATTCGCAGTTTGGACCTGAAGGGGTTCGATGGTGAGATGGCCGACTTCGCGGTCACCTGCGGCAAGGGCTTCTATATCCGCAGCCTGGCCCGCGACCTCTGTGAGGCCGTGGACGCGGAGGGGCATGTCAGCAAGCTGCGCCGGACCCGGGTCGGGCCGTTTACCTTGGTGCGGGCGATTGGGCTAGAAAACCTTGTGGAATTGAGGCATAAGGCCGCCGCGCTGGAGGTATTGCTTCCGGTTGAGACCGCGCTGGACGACATCCCGGCCCTGGCTTTGACCACTGAAGATGCTTCCAAGCTCTCGCAAGGGCGCGCTGTGGTTTTGCTTCCCGGCCAAGTCGAGGCTTTGCAAACCGTCCTCAAGGACGGGGCGCAGACCGTTCTCGCCAAGCTGGATCAGACCCCGGTGTCAATCTGCGAGGTGCGCGCCGGATACCTAAACCCTGTCCGCGTTTTCAACCTCTGATTAGGAGATTTCGATGTCGGTTACGCCTGAACGTAAGGCCGAACTCATCACCACCCACGCCCGCACCAAGGGCGATACGGGCAGTGCAGAAGTCCAGGTTGCAATCCTGTCGGAACGCATCGCCAACCTGACCGAACACTTCAAGACCCACAAGAAAGACAACCACAGCCGCCGTGGTCTGCTGAAGATGGTTTCTCAGCGCCGCCGTCTGTTGGATCACCTGAAAGACGTCGACGACGGGCGCTATACCGCCCTGATCGGCACCTTGGGCCTGCGCCGCTAGGCCAAGCCCCGCCAAGCGCCGGCTCCTTTTCGAAGGGCCGGCGTTTTTGCTTACCCGCCGTCTCCCTGATGGAGGTTCGCGGCACAAACGAGGGTCCAAAGCGATCCTCCGACTATGCCTGGAGAGGATTGCACCGAGACGCTGCCTGTCCGCCCCCGCTTAGGAATTCGCCTGCGGGACTGAAGAAAGAAAACCCAAAATGTTCGATATTAAACGCAAGACCATCGATTGGGCCGGCAAGCGCCTGACCCTCGAAACCGGTCGTATCGCCCGTCAAGCCGACGGCGCCGTCCTGGCCACCATGGGCGAGACTGTCGTCCTGGCCACCGCCGTCTTCGCCAAGAGCCCCAAGCCGGGCCAAGACTTTTTCCCTTTGACCGTGAACTACCAGGAAAAAACCTTCGCCGCGGGCAAGATCCCCGGTGGCTTCTTCAAGCGTGAGGGCCGTCCGAGCGAGAAGGAAACCCTGGTTTCCCGCCTGATCGACCGCCCGATCCGTCCGCTGTTCGTCAAGGGCTTCAAGAATGAAGTTCAGGTCGTCGCCACCGTGCTGCAGCACGACCTTGAGAACGATCCGGACATCCTGGCCATGGTGGCCTGCTCGGCCGCCCTGGTGCTCTCCGGTGCCCCGTTCATGGGCCCGATCGGTGCTGCGCGCGTTGGCTATGTTGATGGCCAGTACATTCTGAACCCAACGCTCGATGAGCTGAAGGATTCCACGATGGATCTGGTGCTCGCCGGCACCACCGACGCCGTGATGATGGTCGAGTCCGAAATCCAGGAGCTTTCAGAAGAGATCGTCCTGGGCGGCATCGCGTTCGCCCACAAGGGCATGCAGCCGGTGATCGACGCCATCATCGAACTGGCCGAACACGCCGCCAAGGAGCCGTTCGCCTTTCAACCGGACGACACCGATGCCATCAAGGCCCGGATGAAAACGCTGGTCGGCAAGGATATCGCCGCTGGCTACACCATCACCAAGAAACAAGATCGCTACGAAGCCATCGGCACGGCCAAGAAGAAGGCCATCGCGGCTCTGGGCCGTTCGGATGACAACCCTGCCGGCGAAGACCCGCTGAAGCTAGCCGGCGTGTTCAAAGAACTGGAAGCGGACGTGGTCCGCCGCTCGATCCTCGACACCGGCCTGCGTATCGACGGCCGCGACGTGCGCACAGTGCGTCCGATCATCGGCGAGGTTGGCATTCTGCCCCGCACCCACGGCAGCGCCCTGTTCACCCGTGGCGAGACCCAGGCCCTGGTCGTCTGCACCCTGGGCACAGGCGATGACGAGCAGTTCATCGACGCCCTGGAGGGCACCTACAAAGAGAAGTTCCTGCTGCACTATAATTTCCCTCCTTACTCGGTGGGGGAAACCGGCCGCATGGGCTCGCCCGGCCGCCGCGAAATCGGCCACGGCAAGCTGGCTTGGCGGGCGATCCGTCCGATGCTGCCTAAGGCGGAAGACTTCCCTTACACCATCCGTCTGGTCTCCGAGATTACCGAGTCCAACGGCTCGTCCTCTATGGCCACGGTCTGCGGTAGCTCGCTTGCTATGATGGACGCCGGCGTTCCGTTGATCCGTCCGGTCAGCGGTATCGCCATGGGCTTGATCCTGGAAAAGGATGGCTTCGCGGTTCTGTCGGACATCTTGGGTGACGAAGACCACCTGGGCGACATGGACTTCAAGGTGGCTGGTACCAGCGACGGCATCACCAGCCTGCAGATGGACATCAAGATCACCGGCATTACCCTGGAGATCATGAAACAGGCCTTGGCTCAGGCCAAGGATGGCCGCGACCATATCCTGGGCGAAATGAACAAGGCGATGGATGCGCCGCGTGAAGACGTCGGCGAGTTCGCGCCCAAGATCGAGACCATCACCATTCCGGTCGACAAGATCCGGGAAGTGATCGGCACCGGCGGCAAGGTGATCCGCGAGATCGTTGCCACCACCGGCGCCAAGGTCGACATCAACGACGAAGGTACGGTCAAGGTCAGCGCGTCAGATGGTGCCAAGATCAAGGCTGCTATCGACTGGATCAAGTCTTTGACCAGCGAACCGGAAGTTGGCACGATCTACGCCGGCAAGGTCGTGAAGGTGGTCGATTTCGGCGCCTTCGTGAACTTCTTCGGCGCCAAGGACGGCCTGGTCCACGTCAGCCAGATCAGCCACGAGCGCGTGGCCCGTCCGCAGGACGTGCTGAGCGAAGGCCAGGCCGTGAAGGTGAAGTTCCTGGGCTTTGACGACCGCGGCAAGACCAAGCTGTCGATGAAGGTTGTCGATCAGGAAACCGGCGAAGA
>CANKEA010000226.1 GCA_947480815.1 Caulobacterales bacterium
CCATCGAGCGCCTTGCCCTTGGTTTCAGGAAGCATGAATGCGGCCACGGCCATCAGGGCGTAGGCGCTGAAGGCGAACACGCCGATTGCAACGCCAAGTCCCATGCGGCCGGACAGGAAGCCAACCATGGCTGGGAAAAAGGCACCGATGGCGCGCCCTAGATTGTATGCGAAACCCTGACCTACGCCCCGGACATGGGTCGGGAACTGTTCGGTGTAGAACGCGCCCATTCCGCTGAAGACGCCAGCGCCAAAGAAGCCCATTGGAAAGCCGAGAACCAGCATGGTCCCATTACCAAATGGGACTGAGGTATAGGTCGCGACGATCAGGCCTGCGCAGATTGCGAACAGTAGAAACGTCAGGCGGCGGCCGATGCGGTCCGACAGATAACCGCCGCTGACATAGCCAAAAAACGACCCCACAATTAGCACGGCCAAATAGCCAGATGAGTTCAAGACCGACAGATGCCGCTCAGTGCGCAGAAAGGTCGGAAGCCACGTTGTGACGGCGTTATAGCCGCCCTGGGCCCCGGTTCCGACAAGGCCGCCAAGCAGGGTCACACGCAGGAGCGGTGGCCGAAAAATCTCGAGGAAACTCGATCCTGTTTTCGGGCCGGTAGCCTTTTTGGACTGCAGGTAAACTTCGGATTCGTTGATGAACCGACGCAGAAAGAAGACCAGGAATGCCGGAGCAACGCCAACAAAGAACAGTACGCGCCATGCGGCCTGAGGCGGTAGGATCGAATAAAGCAACGCATAGGCTAAGGCTGCCGCGCCCCACCCAATCGCCCAGCCAGCCTGCATGAAACCCAGTGCCTTTCCCCTGTGCTGGGCTCGCATGGTTTCTCCGAGCAAGACCGAACCAGCAGCCCATTCGCCTCCGAAGCCCAATCCCATGAGCGCCCGTGACGCGAGCAGTTGATTGTAGGTCTGCGCCAGACCCGAAAGCAGGGTGAAGAAGGCGAACCACAGTATGGCGATCTGCAATGTGCGAACGCGCCCAAAGCGGTCAGAAAACCAACCGGCTAACCAGCCGCCGAGCGCGGATGTCAGCAGGGCTGCCGTGCCAACGAGACCGGCTTGGCCCTGTGAAATGCCCCAGACCGTGATCAGGGTGGGAATGACAAAGCTGTAAATTTGCACGTCCATGGCGTCGAGCGCCCAGCCGCCGATGGCCGCGCCAAAGGTGCGGCGCTCAGGACCCGTGAGGTCTCCCATCCAGGAAAGGGGACCTGTCCGCGAGGTAGGGCTGTCTGCGTCGGCGCGATTGGTCAAGAGGTCCTCCCAGGGCCGCCGCTCTCTTCCGTGAGAGCTGAGGCTCAGCCCGTGCGGCAGTTGCCCCAGACCGCTTTGTAGAATGCCCCACCAAACGGACAAAAGTCAACTAAATATCGCTAAAAACCACGATCTAACAAAACAAACGAAATTTTTTGTGGCCGTTGCCTATGGCGTTCTAATCGAGGCCGCGATGATGTCGAAGGTCTGTCCGTAGTGCTGCTTCAGCAGTTCGACAGCCTTGTCTGCCTCTCGATCCAGGCAGGCGTTCACGATGGCGCGGTGTTCGTCGAGCTCATTGCGTTCAGAAACCTGATCAGCGGCAAGCAGGCGATAACGCTCGGCCGCGTCAAATAGCTGTTCACTGATCCGCACGATCCAGCGGCTACCGCAGCCACTGATCAACGCGATGTGAAACGCTTTATGCAAGGCTTCCCACTCTGCATTTTCTTTCGCGCCACGGTCACGCGCGGTCCTGGTCAGGCGGTGCAGGGCAAGGACCAATTGTTCATCCCACGCCGTATCGCTGCGTTGGATGGCCTCCGTGATCGCGGCGCTATCAATCCAGCAGCGGGCGAGGACCAGTTCACCGAGTTCCGCCCGGCTGACCGGGGCGACGCGGAAGCCCTTTTGCTCGCGCAGGGCAACAAACCCCTCCGACAGAAGTCGGTTGAGTGCTTCCCGCACAGGACTGCTGCCGGTGTTGAAGCGCTTCTTCAAGGCCTCGGCGGCAAGGCGCTCGCCCGGACGTAATTTGCCGCTGAGGAGATCGGCGCGAAGCTGCTCATAGACTGTACGCGTTAGGCTAGAGGCCTGGCCCTCATCGTTGTCTTGGGTCGGCCTAGCCGTCGATTCCGTTTTTTCCGGCATCTTCTGAGGTATTTCTGAGTCTGGGTTTGGAGCGATATTATCGATTTTCAGACCCATATCGCAGGTTTTGGTGCAAAATGAAAATCAGGGCCGCTTTTGCAAGGATTAGTGCAAGATCGGCGCATATTTTTCAAATTCGTCGACCGAGGGTCAGGTTGTTGATATTTTGAAACGATGCCTAGGGCTGAAAGCCTTCTGCGCGCCGCGCCGCCTCCTCCGCGCCCCGCCGCCGTGCATCCGATGTCCGTTGCGCCACACGATCGAGCAGGTTGACCATCTCTTCCAGATCGCCGGCGGGCACGTTTTGAGTGATGAAGACAATCCGTGTGCGGCGGTCATCATCAGGCCAGCGCTCTAGCCAGGCGAGATTGTGCAGGAGGTGCTGCGCGCCCTGAATGATCGCTGGCCGTTCGGGATCTTCGGCCACGTGTACCAAGCCTTTCACCCGCAAAAGGTTGTGCCCCAGATAGGTCTCGAGTGAGCTCAACAGCAACTGCAGCGCATCGCGGGTTAGGGGCACATCGCGCACAAGCGTGAACGAGCTGATTGTGGCGTCATGTTGATGTTCGTGATGATGGGCGTCGTGATGATGATGGCTCGAGACATGGCCGGCATGCGCTTCAGAGTCTGCCTGTTCCAGCCAAGCCCTTGCCGATTCACCACCTTTCGTCGGGTCGAAGCCGGATTGCCGCATCAATGCGATTGGATCCACATCGGGGTCATCTGATCCAAGGATCACAGCGTTGCGGTTTAGGGCGCGCAGCCGCTGAGTTAGGGCGATCCGATCCGCCAGGGACCCCTCGGCCTTTGCCAGATCCAGTTTGGTGATCAAAATGCAGTCCGCCAGCGCGACCTGCCGTACAGAAACCTCATGGCTGGCCAGGGTGTGGGCGCCATTGACGGCATCGACGGTCGCAATGACGGCGCTCACTCTATAGAGACCGTCCAGGGTCGGCTCCGACAAGAAGGCCTGTAGGATTGGTCCGGGTTCGGCGAGACCTGAGGTCTCGATCACCACACGGTCAAAGTCGATCTCGCCAGCTTCTCGGGCATGGTAGAGGCGGTTCAGCGTTTGGATCAGATCGCCGAAAACGGTGCAGCATAGGCAGCCATTTTCCAGGACAAGAATGGTGTTGTCGCTGGCCGTGGTGAGCGCATGGTCA
>CANKEA010000227.1 GCA_947480815.1 Caulobacterales bacterium
ACGCCGGTTCTCGCCCCGCGCCCGCACCTGGCCCGCAGCACGGATCGCTCCGCCCGCGAACAGGATGTTCTCAGTCAATGTGGTCTTGCCGGCATCAGGGTGGCTGATGATGGCGAAGGTGCGCCGGCGCATGGCCTCGGCAGCGGGGGATGCTGTCATGGCGGCGAGGTAGCCCCCAAATTCGCAGGCGTCAAAGAGACTCTAAGCGGCGAGTCGATGCCAGACCTGTCGGTCCGCTTCCAGATTATTGCGAACGCCGTCCTGCTGGCGGCCGTAAAACAGGCTCATGACCTCGATACTGATCGTCGCGTAGCGCACCGCCACCTGATCAATTGAGCAGTCGCGGGCGATTGGCACGAACAAGGCGGCATTATGCGGGGGCCTTGGCCACGATCAGGACCGCCAGGCGCGCGGCACGCTCGGGTGAGGACAGATGCAGCAGTGGGTCTTTGGCGAAGCTCTCAGCGCCGAGCTGGCCAACGAAGCGAACGACAACTTCGCGAACCGAATCGCCTACACCGGCGGCACCAGGGCGACGGTGTCGATATTAAAGACCGTCTCGTTAAGTAGAAAAAGCATGGCGCATTTTGCGCCGGTGGAACGTTGGCCTCAGAGTCAGCGCAATGGACTTTAAATATGGTTTAAAAGGCTTGTTAATCTGAAAGGTTTTCGCGGACCGCTAGGCCGCGTGACGGCCCACTTGGCGCTAGGCCACAGGTTCGGTCAGGAAGTGGCGGCCCTGACGGTCTTCGATTTCCACCACCCAAACGTCGGGATCATAGCTGGCCTGGCGAGCGATAAAGCTATCGAGATCGGGCTCCGCCTTGGCTTCAGCGGGCTGCATCCAGAACGTCTCTCCGTCGCCGCGCACGGCCTGGGCATAGAGGCGGACCTCGCGGCTGACCGGATTGTAGATCTTGACCAGCACAGCGCCAGCGCGGGCATCGCCCTTACGCACCACAACGGCCGAGGCCTCGCCCAGTTGGGCCCTCCGGATCAAGGCCGACACCCAGACATCGGTGGACAACAACAATTCATCACTCCGCTAACGGATGAGAAAGCGCGTGAGGGCTATCATGCCCGCTCTCCGCTCATAAGACGCGCAGTCTGCTGGAAATCCAGAGCCATTACGAGCCGCCCCGGACAGCAAAAGGCCTTCGCGGGTGCCGCAGCCCTCGCCTCAGCTCTGTGTTTTGCCGCTCCGGCCTTCGCTCAGAGTGCAAGCCAACTGCTCTACGAGCGGACGGTGATGAGCGCCGCCGACAGCCGCTGCCGGCTGTTTGACCGCCCCACGTCCTCCGCCTTGCAGGCTGGTGCTGCCCAAGTCCGAGGCACAGCCTTGCGCGCCGGAATGACAACTAAGCAACTGGTCCAGGCCCGCGCCACGGCCAAGGCCTCTAGAGTCGCCTGCAACGCCAGTGACCTCGTTACGGCCGCCGCACGGGTGCGCACCGGCTTCGCAGGCTAAGCCCGGCTGCAGAAAATGAGTTATCCCGGCGACACAGCCGGACGGCGGACGCCTATCTGGACCGCCGCAAGGTTGCGCCGGGAGGGCGACTGCCTCTGCCCGCACGTCTGCCACCGGCCAGCGCCACTGAGAACTTCAACGCCCAGACACGGAGCGCCGCGTCGCAAGACCTGCTGGCTGCTAGCCATAAGTCGGGCTGGATGTTCCGCTTCTCGGCCGAGGCCGCCGATGCCCTGGCCGAACTGGACCCGCGCGAGGCCGTGACAGTCGATTTCTGGTTCGCCGGCCGCGACGGCGACAGTGTGAGGCGTGGCCTGTGGAGGTTGGCGACTTCGCCGCCGGACGGGCGTTCCTGCGCGCCGTAGAGCCTAAGCGCCTGGCCTATTCGCCGTTCGTCAGCCTGGGCGAACTGAAGGCGACGACATTGCCACCTAACTCGGGCGGGGGCTGATTTGCCGCCGGCATCGGCGTTAAGATTGGCTTGGAGATCACCGGCATGCGCACGGTGACGGAGGTGCCCGCGCCCTGACGGCTTTCCAAGATCATTTCGCCGCCATGTAACTCGGCTAGGCCTCGTACCAGGGACAGGCCAAGACCCGTGCCCCGTGACCGTCCGTGTACATCACCAGCCTGTTCATAGGGCCTGCCCAGTCGGGCCAGATCTTCCTGCGCTATGCCAACCCCGGTATCGGCGACGATCAATTCGAACATAGACCCCACACCGTGAATCGCCACGGTGACGGACCCGCCCTTGGGCGTGAACTTCAGGGCATTGGAGACAAGGTTCAGCACAATCTGCTTGAGGACGCGACGATCGGCATCGATCTCGAGGGCGCGGGGCGGCAGCACCCCACGCAGCTTAATTTCGGCGGAGTCGGCCTGAACGCGCATGAGCCGCAGGGCGGCGGTGATCGCCTCACGAGAGTCAAAATCCTCGCGGTGCAGTTCGAAGCGTTCGGCCTCGATCTTGGACATGTCGAGAAGATCTTTGATCAGGTCGAGCAAATGCCCGCCCGACTCGTGGATCAGCTGGGCGTATTCGCCGTAGCGGTCGCTGACCGGACCAAACATCCGCTGCCGGATCATGTCTGAAAAGCCCATGATGGCATTTAGTGGGGTACGCAGTTCGTGGCTCATATTGGCCAGGAAGCGCGAGCGGCCAGCGGCGCGGCTCTCTGCGTCAGCCCTCGCCTCCTCTAGCTGGACCTCACGGGCGCGATCGGCTGTGGCGTCGCGCAGGACAGCGATAATCAGATCCGGGCTCTTGTGGCGCAGCGACAGGGCAATTGTGCGATCCGGCGCCATTTCTGGTGCGAAAAAGGCCACGCTCTCGCCATGCAAGGCAGAAGCGTTCAGAGCAGCGCGCACGAGGGGGCGATCGGAAAGCTGGGCTATGCCTTCCAAGCCTATGTTGAGCAGGGTCACTTCGAGCACGCCGGCCGGAGGAGACCCGAAGACGGCGCGCGCCCTTCCATCCGGCGAAAGAGCCATGACCAGGTTGGGCTGGCACTCCATGAGGGACTGAACATAGACCGCGCGCCGGACTTGCTGGCGTTGTTCGGCGCTGACCATGCGCTGGTTGCGGATCAGGCCCGCGGCCAGGGTCAGGGCAAGACCGATTCCTGCCAGGGCCCCCATGGCCGCGGAAATTGCGGCGGGCGGCGGCGGGCGGGTCAAACCGGCCGCTTGGATGAAGGCAGTGGCAATCACGGCAACCAGGGCTGCAACCGCGCCCTGCGCCACCCGGCGCTGGTTGAGGATCGACGGGGCGATGGATGCAGCCAGCGGTGCCAGGCACAAAGCCGCGAACGGTCCGTTCAGCCCGCCCGTCAAAG
>CANKEA010000228.1 GCA_947480815.1 Caulobacterales bacterium
ATGATGTCGCCGACGCGGATCTTATCACCCACCCGTACCAGCGGACGCTGATTGATGCAGGTGTTCTGGTTGGAGCGTTGGAATTTGCTCAGGCGGTAGATGTCGACGCCTGGCTTGGCAGGATCGACCTCCTCAGTGGCGCGGATGACGATACGTGTGCCGTCGATCTGCTCAACCACACCCGAGCGGCGGGCGATCACGACGGCGCCAGAGTCGCGCGCCACCACATCTTCCATGCCCGTGCCGACCAGCGGTGCGTCTGACTGCACCAGCGGCACGGCCTGACGTTGCATGTTCGAACCCATCAGGGCGCGGTTAGCGTCATCGTTTTCGAGGAAGGGGATCAGGGCCGCCGCCACAGACACCACCTGCTTTGGCGAGACGTCCATCAGATCGACGGTCTCACGCGGCAGCAAGCCCGGTTCGCCGTTGATCCGGCCTTGCACAAGCTCTTCCGCGATCAGGCCGCCCTCCATGCGGATATTGGCCTGGGCGATGACGTGCTTGGCCTCTTCCATGGCCGACATATAGACGACCTCTTCGGCCGGCTTGCCGTCGACAACGCGGCGATAGGGGCTCTCGATAAAGCCGTACTTGTTCACCCGTGCGTGGGTGGCCAGGCTGTTGATTAGGCCGATGTTCGGGCCTTCCGGCGTCTCAATTGGGCAGATCCGGCCATAGTGGGTCGGGTGCACATCGCGCACTTCGAAGCCGGCGCGCTCGCGGGTCAGACCGCCAGGGCCGAGCGCCGACAGGCGGCGCTTGTGGGTGATTTCAGACAGCGGGTTGGTCTGGTCCATGAACTGCGACAGCTGGCTGCTGCCGAAGAATTCACGCACCGCGGCGGCGGCCGGTTTGGCGTTAATCAGGTCGTGCGGCATCACCGTGTCGATATCGACCGATGACATGCGTTCCTTGATCGCCCGTTCCATACGCAGCAGGCCGACGCGGTACTGGTTCTCCAGCAACTCGCCCACCGAGCGTACCCGGCGATTGCCCAGGTTGTCGATGTCGTCGATTTCGCCGCGGCCATCGCGCAGGCCGACCAGCAGCTTGAGCACCGACAGCACGTCTTCCTTGCGCAAGGTGCGCATGTCGTCCGGAGCATCAAGCTCCAGGCGCATGTTCATCTTCACCCGGCCCACGGCGCTGAGGTCGTAGCGCTCGCTATCGAAGAATAGGCCCTTATACATGGTCTCAGCCGCTTCAACGGTGGGCGGCTCGCCGGGGCGCATGACACGGTAGATGTCGAACAGGGCTTCCTCGCGGGCCGAGTTCTTGTCGATGCGCAGGGTGTTACGCATGTAGGCACCGACCGTGACGTGGTCGATATCCAGCACGTCGATGGTCGAGAAGCCCTGATCGGCCAGGGATTCAATCAAGATGGTGTCGAGTTCGTCGCCGGCCTCGGCGTAGATCTCGCCAGTCGCCATATTGACTTCGTCACGCGCAAGGTACTTGCCCGTCAGTGCTTCGGGCGGCAGCAACAGGCTCTTGACAGTCTGGCCCAGCTTGTTGGCATTGCGGGCACTGATCTTGGCGCCGGCGGCGGCCACTTCCTCGCCGGTGTCGGCGTCGATCAGAGCATATTCTGGCTTCACCCCGCGCCAGCGTTCGGCCTTGAAGGGCGTGGCCCAGCCGCCATCGCGTTTCTCATAGGGTACCACGTCATAGAAGGTGGTGAGGATTTCCTCGCCGTCCATGCCCAGCGCCATCAGAAAGGTGGTGGCCGGCAGTTTGCGGCGACGGTCGATGCGGACGTAGACGATGTCCTTGGCGTCGAATTCGAAATCGAGCCACGAACCGCGATAGGGGATCACTCGGGCGGCGAACAGCAGCTTGCCCGAAGCGTGGGTCTTGCCCTTATCGTGGTCGAAGAACACGCCGGGCGAACGGTGCATCTGCGAGACGATGACCCGCTCGGTACCATTGACGATAAAGGTGCCCTTGTCGGTCATGAGCGGAATATCGCCCATGTAGACATCCTGCTCCTTGATATCCTTGACCGAACGCGCGCCGGTTTCTTCCTCGATCTCGAACACGATCAGACGAAGCTTGACCTTCAGCGGTGCCGCATAGGTCATGTCGCGCTGGATGCACTCTTCGACGTCGTACTTGGGCTCCTCGAACTCGTAGGAGACGTACTCGAGCACGGCGCGCTCATTGAAATCTTTGATCGGGAACACCGACTTGAAGACGGCCTCGATCCCCTCACCGACGCGGTCCGCGACGCGAGTCTCGCGCTGCAGGAACTGTTCGTACGAGGAACGCTGAACCTCAATGAGGTTCGGCATCTGCACGGCTTCGGGGATGCGGCCGAACGACTTACGGATCCGCTTACGGCCGGTGAAGGATTGAGACATCGATGTTTCCCTATGGCACGCGGGCGCGCCGTCTGTATCGTCGAATTTGGCTAAGCGAGGCGCTAAGCCGGTCGTCCTTTGCGTCCACCCTCGGGACCTGGGAAGGCCTCCGGACGCTGACGAGCCCCTGGTTCAACAGGGGCGTCCCTTCGTGCAGATCAGGGTGGGACCTGCGCCTCGGGACAAATACGGACGCACCAGCGATTAAACGCCGCAAACGACCGTCTCTAATGAGAGTGGGCGATATAGTCTCTCGGCCGCCTCAAGCCAAGCTCGAATTGAAGCTTATTTGACAGCCCTGAGCCGGACTTTGACCTCGCGGTAGACGCCCCACAGCGTCTCCCCGGCCTCGACTACCTGTTCCCGGGTCAACTCGCCGCTTTCGATCTTGGCCAACCAGAGCTGATCGACCGAGTTGAAGCCCTGCACGATCTCGAAGTCGACGTTCATGGCATAGGCCAGCATGGTGTAGTTTGCCCGCCTTGCGATCCATTTGTCGTTCATGGCCTTCGACATCATCTTGAACGTCGTCAGGGTAAAGGCCCGCACATGGGTGGGGTCACTCCAGTAGGACCCGTGGCGATAGTGAGGCACGTGGATCTCAATGATCCCGCCAGGGGCGGTGACTCGGTAGAGCTCGCGCATCACCGCCGTAAAACCAGCGAAGGTGGCACCGACATGCTCAAGCACATGCTTCATTAGAATTTAGTCGAAGGCGTTGTCTTCGAACGGCCAGGGAAAGGTCTCGATGTCCATCTGAACGTCGGGGTGGCATTCGGCAAATCCGTCAGCGTTTATGAACCCGTCGCGTTTGTCAAAGCCACAGCCCAGATTCAGCTTTGAGATCGTCATGAAGTCCACCCCCCGAAAAGCAACAGGCCCGCCTCCTGTGCGGAAACGGGCCTGTCTTCATGCAGCGATAGAAAGCCGTC
>CANKEA010000229.1 GCA_947480815.1 Caulobacterales bacterium
GAATGACCGCGTTGACATGCTTTTGGCCTGGCTAGACCTGCCGGCCGGTCAACGTCCGCAGTTTGCGACCCTCTATATCGACGAGGTCGATATCGCCGGACATGAATTCGGGCCCGTCTCGCCCCAGGTCAATACAGCGGTTGTCTCGGTGGATTCGGCCATAGGCCGCCTGATCGACGGGCTGAACGCGCGGGGGCTTTGGGCCACGACCAACCTGGCGGTCATGTCTGACCACGGCATGGCACCGATTGATCCAAAGCGTATCGACTATTTGGATGACCTGATCGACCCCTCCATCGCCAAGGCAGTCAATCCGGGCCCTTTCACCAGTTTTGTGCCCGAGCCGGGGCAGGAGGCGCGGGCCGAGGCCATACTTCTGGCACCCCATCCTAACCTGCAGTGTTGGCGGAAAGACAATGTGCCGGCGCGGTTCGTCTATGGCAAAAACCTGCGCGTTACCCCCATCGTCTGCCTCAGCAATATCGGCAGCGAGGTGCGCCCCAAGGGGGGCCGTATCGGCGGCGGCGATCACGGCTTCGATCCGGCCGACACGAACATGCAGGCCTTCTTCGTTGCCCGTGGCCCGGCCTTCCGTCACGGCGCGGTTTTAGCGCCGATCGACAATGTCGATATCTATCCCCTGATGGCCAAGGTCTTGGGGGTTACGCCCAGTCCCAATGACGGTAATCCCGCCCATACGGCCGGTGCTTTGCGATGAAATTGATCCGCCTGGGCATAATGCTGGCGGCCGCCCTGGCCTTGACCGCCTGCGTCAGCCCCACATCGCGCCCAGTGATCGCAGCCCGCAAGTCGCTTATCCTGATCTCGATCGATGGTTTTCGCGCCGAGTACGTCAACCGTGGCGTGACACCGACGCTCAGCCGACTGGCGACGAATGGCGCACATGCCCTAGTCATGCGCCCGTCTTTTCCGGTGTTGACCTATCCAAACCACTACACCCTGGTCACGGGCCTGCGCCCCGATCACCACGGCCTGGTGCACAATGTCATCGAAGATCCCGCTGCGCCGGGTATCAAGTTCGGCCTGGGCGATAGGGCCCAGGTACGCGATGCTCGCTGGTGGGACCAGGCCGAGCCAATCTGGGTCACGGCCCAGGATGCGGGACTGAAGGCCAACTCACTGTTCTGGCCCGGTGACGAGGCCGCCATCCATGGGGTGCGCCCCAATCGGTCGATGACCTTCGACCAAAACATGTCGGCCAATGCTCGCGTCGATCTGGTGCTGGCCTGGTTCGCCGCCGACCATCCCGATTTCACAGACCTCTATTTCGACGACGTCGACAGTGCCGGCCATAGCAACGGCCCAGACTCCCCAGAGCTGAACCAGGCCATTGCCCGCGTTGATGCCGCGATCACCCGCCTGCTGGCCGGGCTAGCGAGGCAGGGGCTCAACGAGGATCAGTTTAATATTATCATCGTTTCCGACCACGGCATGGTGCGGGCCGACAATCTGGTCATGCTCGACGATGAGGCCAAGGGCACCGCCCGCGTGGTTACGGGCGGGGGCACCGCTATGCTTGAGCCCCTACCGGGCAAGGAAGCCGCGGCTAAGGTCGCCCTCGTGGGCCGCCATACCCATTTCACCTGCTGGCCCAAGGATCAAATTCCAGCGCAATATCACTACGGAACCCATGCGCGCGTTTCGCCCATCGTGTGCCTGGGGGATCTGGGCTGGTATCTGACCACCCACGCCGCCGCCGACGGCAAGACCCCGACAATGGGCCAGCACGGTTTCGATCCTTACGCCCTGCAGATGGCCGCCCTGTTCGTTGCCCACGGCCCCTCGGTCCGCGCCGGCCTAGTGCTGCCCGTGATCGACAATGTCGATGTCTATCCCCTGGTCATGCGCCTGCTACGCCTGAATCCCTGGCCCAATGACGGTGACCCAAATGTGTCGGATTCGATCTTGAATGGACTGTAGGCGCGGCGTTGTCTGTCATTCCACCAGTTAGTTTCGCTCGCTCAAAGCGCGACTATATTTAAGAGTCAATTGGAGACCCTCCACATGCATCTGTCGCGCGCCGCCCTGATTCCGGCCCTAGCTCTGCTCACGGCTTGCTCGCCCGGCAATAAGAGCGCTGCTCAAGCCCCCGGCTTGCCTGAGCCGGTCCGCGCCGTCCCGGCCAGTGCCGCAGCCATGAAGATGTCCTTCGCGCCGGTTGTGAAAAAGGCTGCTCCCGCCGTGGTCAATGTCTCCAGCCGCCGGGTGGTTCGTCAGCGCAGTGATCCGTTCTTTGATTTCTTTATGGGGGAAGGGGCCCCGCGCGACCGCGTTGAGCAGTCACTGGGTTCGGGCGCGATCATTCGCTCGGATGGGGTGATCGTCACCAACCATCATGTGATCGACGGCATGACCGAGATTGCCGTGCAGCTATCCGACCGCCGCGAATTTCCCGCGACGGTGCTGCTCGATGACGCTCGCGCCGATCTGGCGGTTCTGCAAATCGATACTAAGGGCGAGAAACTGCCCACCCTGGCAATCGACGATAAGCAGACCCCGCAGGTGGGCGACCTCGTCCTGGCTATCGGCGACCCGTTCGGGGTCGGTCAGACCGTCACCAACGGTATTGTCTCTGCCTTGGCCCGCACCGATGTTGGCATCACCGACTACAGCTTCTTCATCCAGACCGACGCGGCCATCAATCCAGGCAACAGCGGCGGGCCGCTGGTCGATATGGAGGGCAATCTTATCGGGCTCAACACCGCCATTTTTTCGCGTTCTGGCTCGTCCAGCGGGGTCGGCTTTGCCATCCCGGCTGCCATGGTCAAACAGGTGGTCAATACCGCGCTCGGCGGTGGCAAGTCGGTCATCCGTCCCTGGCTGGGGGTCAGGGCTCAGCCGGTTACAGCGGATATGGCGAAAAGCCTGGGCATGCCAGGGCCGCGTGGGGTCATTGTGGCTCAGGTCTGGGGGGGCAGTAGCGCCTCTAAGGCCGGCCTGAAAGAAGGCGATATCGTGCTCAACGCCGGAGGCCAGGCGATCAATGATGAGTCCGGCCTGACCTATGCCTTCGCCACCCGCAAGATTGGCGACCTTGTTTCCGTGACCGTGCGCCGCGATAATAAGGAATTGCCGCTCACGGTGCGCACTGAGACCGCGCCGACCTTGCCGGCGACCGATCAGCAAACCCTGGGCGGCCAGACCCCTCTGAGCGGTGCGACGGTGATCAACCTGTCGCCTGCCAAGGCTGAGGAACTGGGCGTTGATCCGTTCAGCGGCCCCGGCGTGCTGATCATCAAGCTTGA
>CANKEA010000230.1 GCA_947480815.1 Caulobacterales bacterium
CGACGATAGGCTGGACGCCATCGTCCTTGGTGATGACCGAAAACTCTAGCGCGCCAAACAGATTGGCCCGGTCCGTTAGGGCCACCGCCGGCATGGCGGCCGCCGCGGCCAGCCGCCCGATCGCATCAGCCTTGATGGTACCTTCCAGCAGCGAATAGGCCGAGCGCACTCGAAGATGCACAAACCCTTCCGCCACTGTCGCCATCCGAGCCACTCCTCATACCTGTGGACGACTCATCCCACCAGATGCGCCACCGAGCACATCATCCAGACGAAGCCGGTGACAGATACAAGCGATAGTGCGTCGTGAACGATGCGAGACATAGACCCCTCCGTAGTTCTTATTTCGTTCTTTCACGTTTTGTTCTATTTGGCAAGCCTCCTCGCACGTCGCTGTGATCGTTGCCCTAAGGGAAAGGATAACCGTAACCAGTGTTGGGAATGCCATTGTGGCTGAAGGGGGTGCGGAGATTGTCGAGACTATAGCCTCGCCAGAGGCGACACCCTTTAACCGACCCAGGGCTCCAGTTGGCCGTCTTTCAAGGCGAAGACCCGATCCATGTGTCGGGCCAGTTCGAAATTGTGGGTGGCGATCAGGGCGGCGACCCCCTGCCCTTTCACCAGCGACTTTAGCGAGCCAAAAACCGACTCCGACGTCTGCGGGTCGAGATTGCCTGTTGGCTCGTCGGCAAGCAGTACCTTTGGCTTATTGACCAGGGCACGAGCCACGGCCACGCGCTGTTGTTCCCCGCCAGACAGTTGGGCCGGGCGGTGATCGGCCCGAGCCTCCAGACCGAGTTCAGCCAGAAGGTCGAGCGCCCGCGCACCGGCGGCGGCGCGGCTCATCCCGGCAATCTGGGCCGGCAGGGCGACGTTTTCCTTGGCGGTGAGTTCGGGCAACAGGTGATGGAACTGATAGACGAACCCAACGCCATTCAGACGCACCTTGGTGCGCGCGTTGTCGCGCAACTTGGTGCAATCCTTACCTGCCACTGAAACTGTGCCCGCGTTGGGCCGCTCGAGCAGGCCCGCCGCATGCAGCAGGGAGGATTTTCCCGACCCTGACGGCCCGACCAGTCCCACGATTTCACCGGCGAACAGATCCAGGTCCACGCCACGCAACACGGTGAGGGTTCCGGCCCGGGTGACGTATTCGCGGCGAAGGCCACGCAGGTGTAGGGCCGGCTCATTCATAGCGAAGCGCCTCCACCGGATCGAGCCGCGAGGCCCACCACGAGGGCAGCAGAGTGGCGACAAACGACATCAGGATCGAAAGCCCACAGATCCCGGCTACTTCGTTCCAGTCGATTTTGGCCGGCAGGCGGGTCAGGAAATAGACGTCTGCATTGAACACCTGGGTGCCCGTTGCCCATTCGACGAACTTCTGAATCTCGGTGATGTACTGGCAGAAGAGCACGCCGATAATCACCCCGGCCAAGGTGCCCAGAACACCAACCGACGCGCCCGACATCATGAACACGCGCATGATCGCGCACCGGCCCGCACCGATGGTACGAAGAATGCCGATGTCCTTACCCTTGCTCTTAACCAGCATAATCAGGCCAGAAATGATGTTGAGCGCTGCGATGGCCACGATCAGCATCAGGATCAGCCGCATGGTGTTGCGCTCCACCTCCAGGGCACCGAAGAAGGCAGCGTTGCGATCGGTCCAGTCGCTCACAATGGCGAGGCTACCGGCGGCCTTTTCGATGGCAGGCTTCAAGCCCTTGGCATCATCGGGGTTTGCCAGCCGCACCTCAATGGCGTCGGCGCTGTCGCCTCGGCCAAAGAACAGCTGGGCCTGGGTTAGGGGCATGTAGATATAGGTGGCGTCGTACTGGCTCATGCCGACGCTAAAAATGCCGCCAACAATATAGTCCTTCTGCGTGGTGGCTGCGCCGAAGGCTGTGGCCGCTCCGGCCGGCGAAATCAGGCTAAGCGCATCGCCAACGCCCACGCCCAGGGTGCGGGCCAAACGGTCGCCGAGCAGAATCAGATTACCGCCGTCCTCGCTCTCGCCAAACCCGATCAAGGAACCCGCCTGGATATTGCCAGACACGATCTTCAGCGCCGCCAGGTCAGACGGATTGACCCCCCGCACCACGGTTCCGGAAATCTGCTGTGGCCCGACCGCCATGGCCTGGGCCTCGATCGCCGACGCGACATGGATAACGCCGGGCACGCTGCGCAGTCGCTCAGCGGCGTTCTCGCGGTTGGCGCCGGTCAGGACGGGGCCCTCGACATAGAGGTGGGCGTTGAAGCCCAGCATCCGGCCCAGCAGTTCGCTCCGAAAGCCGTTCATCACGCTCATCACAATGATCAGCACGGCCACTGCCAGCATCACCCCGATGAACGAGATGATCGAGATCAGGGCTACGCCGCCATCGCGCCTAATGCCGCGCAGGTAGCGACCAGCAAGGCTGCGCTCCCAGAGGCTGAACGGCGCCGCGCTCAATAGGACCGCGCGAGCAGAATGGTTTCGACCGAAGGCGTGCCCGTAAAGAGGCACGGTGCCAAGGCGCCGGCCGGCTGGTCTAGCGGAGCGTTGCGGATAGTCAGTTTCAAGCGCTTGAGCTTTTCGGTGACCGCCTCCAGGGCCTCGCCGGTGGGCCGTGACCAGGCCACACGGAGCCAGCCATTGAAGGCAGCACCGGCCTCATCATCGGCCGCCGCTGCACCGAAATAGCTCTCGACCCCGGCGAACTCGGTCACGCCATCGATGATATTGGCGTCTAGCCGCGCCTTGGCCTCGTCGAATAGGGCCTGTTGGATCTCGGCTAAAAGGGCTGGTGCCTTGGCGATAAACTCTGACCGATCAACGCCTTGCATCGAAACCTTGTCACCATCGCGCAGTGCGTCACGGCGCATGAACGTCACTTGACCGCCAGCGGCGTCACGCGGGCCGATCTCGACGATCACCGGCGCACCCTTGCGCACCCAGTTCCAGCGTTTCTCAGCCGACTTGATCGGCTTGGCGTCCACGTAAGCCCGCACGGGGTGCTTTAGGGCGGTAAGGTCGTTGAGATCCGCTGCCAGGGCGTTGGCATAGGCCAAAACCTCTGCGTCTTCCGGCTTATCGCGCAGCATCGGCACAATAACGATCTGGCGCGGCGCGATAGCGGGAGGCAAGCGCAGCCCGTCATCGTCACCGTGGGTCATGATCACCCCACCGATCAGGCGGGTGGAAACGCCCCAGCTGGTGGTGTGGCAGAAG
>CANKEA010000231.1 GCA_947480815.1 Caulobacterales bacterium
CGCCCCGGACGGCAGTCTGCTGCCGGTTGTCGACGACCGCTATGATCCGCTACAGGACTTTGATCCACTTGATAGCGACATCGCCAGTGTGGGTATTCAGGATTTCGATCACATTGCGCGGGCTGTGCCGGCGGGACAGTTCGACTCCTGGGTGCTCTGCTACCGCGCCTTGCTGGGCCTAACCCCGGAGCCAGCTCTGGACCTGCCCGATCCACACGGCTTGGTGCGCAGCATGGCCCTATCCGACGCGGGCAAACATGTGCGCTTCCCACTGAGTTTTTCCGATAGCAATCGTACAGTCGTGGCTCGCTCGCTCTCCACCTTCGCCGGCGCGGGCGTGAACCAGATCGCGTTTTCCACCGGCGACATCTTCGCTACGGTTGTCGCCATGCGCGCACGCGGCGCGCGGCTGCTGCCGATCCCTGGCAGCTACTATGTCGAGCTTCAGATCGAGACCGACCTGTCGCCCGAGATGATCGACAAGCTGCGCGATCATCAGCTTCTTTACGCCAGTGACGACACCGGCGGGGAATTCCTGCAGGCCTACACCGAGACCTTCCAGGACCGCTTCTTCTTCGAGGTGGTACAGAGGCTGGGCGGCTACGACGGCTATGGCGAGGGGAATGCGCCTGTGCGGATGGCAGCGCAGGCCAGGAAGCGGAGACTAGAGCCGTGATCACGACGTTCTCGTTGGCGCATCTCAGCCTGCTCGATCTTAACCCGCCCGAACTGATCCTGACGGCGGCAGAGGCGGGTTATGATTACGTGGGATTGCGGCTTGTCGCCGTGACGCCGGGCGGGGCCGCCTGGGCGCTTTGGTCTGACAAACCAATGATGGCCATGACCAAGGCGCGAATGGCGGAAACGGGCGTGGGCGTGTTCGACGTCGAACTGGCTCGGCTGGAACCGGATACGGATGTGGCGCGGTTCGAAACGCTGTTCGCCGCGGCGGCTGAACTGGGCTGCCATCACACCCTGACCCAAATCGACGACCCAGAGCACAGCCGTGCCGTCGAAAACTTTGGCAAACTTTGTGACCTTGCCGATGCGCACGGCGTTGGCTGTGACGTGGAATTCATTCCGTGGCAGACCACCAGTTCCCTGACGAAGGCTGCCGCAATACTGACCGCCACTGGCCGAGCCAATGCCGGCATCATGATCGACAGCTTGCATTTCGACCGTGCGGGGGTCTCACCGGATGAGATCGACCGCTATTCGCAAAGCTGGTTCCGATACATCCAACTCTGCGATGCGCCGAAGAAGAAGCCAGCGGACCTGCATGGCCTGCTGTATGCGGCGCGTGAGGAACGGCTCTTCCCCGGCGAGGGCGAGCTCGACCTACTGAGTGTGCTGGCCCATCTCCCGAAGAACTTGCCCGTCGCGCTGGAAATCCCGACCGAGACCCTCTCGTTCACGGAGTCCCCCGAAGCGCGCGCGCGCCTTGCAAGAGTGGCCGCCGAGACGGTGTTAAAAGCCGCCGGCTGGTCTTAGCAGGATGGAGAATAGCGAACTGCGGATGGGCCCCATGGAGTGGGCTCTGCTGGTCGGGCTGTCCCTCTGCTGGGGCTGTTCGTTCCTGTTCTTCAAGGTGCTGATGGCCACCTTGCCGATCTTTACCGTCGTTTTGTGCCGGGTTGGCGTCGCTGCGGTGATCCTGAACCTGCTCATGCTGCTGTTGCGCCGGCCACTGCCACTAGACGCGAAGGTATGGCGGCAGTTCTTCGTGATGGGTTTCCTCAACTGCATCGGCACGTTCACCCTGACGGCCTGGGCGGTGAGCCATATCCAGAGCGGGCTCGCCTCCATCCTAAACGCTAGCGCCCCGGTGTCGGCCGTACTCCTTGCCCATGTCCTGACCGCGAACGAAAAGCTGACGTCTCAACGCCTGCTGGGCGTGTTGGCCGGACTTTGCGGCGTGGCGATCCTCATCGGTCCAGCGGCGCTGCGCCACCTGGGTGGAAACGAGATGTGGGCACAGTTGGCCTGTTTGCTCTCTACGGTATTTGCGGCCACGGCCGCGATCTATGGCCGCCGTTTCAGTGGCCTACCCCCGCTCACCGTGGCCACTGGGCAGGTCACGGCCGCGACAGCCATGGTGCTTCCGTTCGTGCTGATTTTCGACCGGCCATGGACACTGGCAGCACCTAAGGTCGGTCTATGGATCGATATTCTGGGGTTCGCCGTCATCTGTTCGGTGTTCGCCTACCTGCTGTTCTTTCGGCTGCTGGCCTCGGCGGGGGCAATCAATCTGCAATTGGTCACCTTCCTGATCCCGGTGGTGGCGCTTTTTCTGGGCTGGATCGTGTTGGGTGAGGCGGTCGCCCCGAGGTCTTATCTGGGGATGGCGGTCATCTGCCTTGGCCTCTTCCTGATCGATGGCCGAGCCATTCGCTACCTGCGCCTCCGACCGGCGACCGGATAGAAAAAGGCCGGCCCAGCGCTGTGCTGGACCGGCCCAAGTCTTGCCACGACCCGCGGCATTGTGCGCAGGATCGTGTCCTGAAAACCTAGTCGCGGGTTCCGCGCGCAGGTGTCGCCACCGAAGCGGCAGGGTTTACAGTGTTGTGGAACGCCCAGCGTGCGGTGGGCATGGCCTGAGCCACACTAGCGGTGGTGTCGATGGCTAGCAGTTTTTCGTCGTCGGCCTTCCAAGCTGGCCACTGCATGGCCCCGGTCGTGGGGCTGCCTGTGTTGGCGAATGCGATCAGGGATGCCGTCATATCTTCTGACAGCTTGCGATCTTCCGGTGCCCAGTTGCGGGTGGGGCGGAACATGTTCAGAGCGTCCTGGGTGCCGAACCAGTAGGGCACGTCGGAGGTATGATAGGCCCCGATGAGATCTGGACGGTCAGCCGGCAAGGCCGCCGGGTTGAACGGCTGGACGTGTACCAAGTCATAGATAAACACCGGCGCGTTGCCCCACTTTCCTTGAGCGACCGCCCAGTTGCGGGCCCCCTTACCCACCATGCCTTCTCGCGCAGCGGCGCGGCCCATGGCGTTGACGTCGGCCGGGGTGCTGGCGGGATAGAGCTTGAGGAATTCGGCCCCGCGCGGCCCATACAGGCGATAGGCCGCCGCCTCATATTCGGCGAAACTTTTCGCTGTGGAGAGGTCGTTGCGGCTTTCGTCATTGACCATGCCGGCAATGACCGGGACGTTGCTGTTGCGTTTGGCCGCGAAGAGTTTGGCCGGGGTATCGGGCATGA
>CANKEA010000232.1 GCA_947480815.1 Caulobacterales bacterium
GGCTTGGCCCTGTTGCTGGGGTCCTCGCTTGGGGCGATGCTGTCGACAGTGCTGACGCACGACCAAATGCTGTCATTCGGCTGGCGTATTCCATTCATCATTGGCGGGGTCATGGCCGCGTTCGGTGCCTGGTTGCGTCTGGGGATCGCCGAAAGCAAGGCCTTCGAAGATAACAAGAAGACCGCCCAAACCGTGAAGCGACCCCTGCTCACGACCCTGACCCAATATCCCAAGCAGGTCATGCAAATGGTCGGGATCACCCTTCTGAACACACTCGCCTACTACACCTTCTTCAGCTCGATCCCGCCCTATGCACTGGGGACCCAGCACATCTCCGGCCAGACGGTGTTCGTGGCTCTGACCATCGGCACGGCGGTTTTTACGCTCCTGCAGTACCCTTTCGGCGCCTTGTCGGACCGGATCGGGCGCAAACCGCAGCTGTTGCTCTGGTCGGGCGGGCTGGCGCTCGCCTTTATCCCGCTGTCAAAGCTGATCACGCCCGATGCGGGCCTTATGCAGATGACCATCGTGTTTTCGGTTGGCCTCGCCCTCTATGCCTTGATGGCCTCGATCGCCCCGGCGATCATGAGTGAACTGTTTCCAACCGCCTTGCGCGGTGCGGGCATCGGTGCCTGGTACAACATCACCGTCGCGGTGTTCGGCGGTACCGCGCCCTTGCTGATCGCCAGCCTCGCCAAGGCCGGCCGGCCCGACCTATTCTTCGTCTATGTCACCATCGGCGCGGTGATCGCCTTCATCACAGTGCTCACCTTGAAAGAGAGCGCGCACGAACCGATGCAGTAGCGGCTAGGCCTTTTTCGCCCCCTCCAGTAGGGCGCACAGCCGTTCGACCGTTTGGGTCAGGGCGGTGACTTCCTTCTGCCGCAACGCATCGATTTTCTCATGCAGCAGTTCGATCTCAAGCTCGGCCTTGATGTTGATGCGATAGTCGCTGGCGGCCTGTTGACGATCGATATCCTGCTGACGGTTCTGGCTCATCATGATGAAGGGCGCGGCATAGGCCGCCTGGAACGACAGCGCCAGGTTCAGCAGGATGAATGGGTAAGGGTCCCAGTGGCGGACCCAGGCCGTGACGTTGAGCGCCACCCAGGACAGCAGCAGTGTGGTCTGGATCAAGATGAACCGCCACGATCCCATCGTCGCAGCCACTGTATCGGCGACGCGCTGGCCCAGGGTCAGGTTGGGTAGGCTGGCGCTCGGGTCAAGACCGCGCTGGCGACGGCGCAGGGTGCGTAATTCGGCCAGCAATCTTGCCTCCTCCTCATGAAAAGACGCATCCTTTAACGTCACCTCTGCCATGGCTGAACCTTGCGCCCGTCTCACCTTAGTGCGGGCGGAAGTCCTGATCGGGATACATCGCCGCTTCCGGTTCCCGGATAGCGATGTAGGTGCGGCCGAGCGCTTGATGACAGCTGTTGCAGGTGGCCGTCAGGCTGGCGTACGCGGCCTTCGTTGCCTTGGTGTCCTTGGCCTTGATCGCTGCGACCAGATCATCGGCGGGCGGCGTGATCATGCTCATCAGCATGGCGGTGTCCTTGCCTTCATAGCCCGGCATGGCCTGTGAAATGCGCCGGAATGCACCGCGCAGTTCGGCCGCCTCATAGGCGGCATAGGTCCAGTTCCCGGCCTGAATGGCGAGGCCAAGCTTGGTGTGTCGCGGCTGGATCGACAGGGTCATCTGGTCGCTGAGTGAGGGGTGGTACTCGGCATAGACCGAGGGTGGATTGCGCAGCGGCGCGGGTGCCGGCGCGGCGGCGGGCGCAGCTGTTGATGGCGCAGGCTGAGCCACTGTGGGGCTGATCGTGCCGCCCCAGGCCAATGATGCAAGGGCGACTATGAGACTAAGCCGGACAAACTGGGGCGTTTGTGATGGCACCTCAACACGCGTTTCCATAATTTCTCCTCCTTGCCGACCCCTTAGGGGTTCATATTGATCGCCACATTCGCCGCGCTTGCGCCCGCGCACGACTGAGAAAAATTTATCTTTCGGGACGCGTTCGTTGCCTGAGCGAAATCATGACGACTAGGACACCGTTCAAGGCTTGAAGCAACCGCGATCGCGGATTTCGGTTTATCGGTGACGAGAAGAGGAGTGGTTCTCTAGAATGCGTGCACAAATTTCGAGCTTGTTGGCTGGGGCCGCTATCGCCTGTTTCGCCAGCGCTGCGGCGGCGCATACGGTCCAGCGCTTTGACGAGGACCACGTCATTGGAACGTCCTTGACCGTGGTCACGGTCGCGAGAGAGTCCCTGTCGGGGCAATTGGCCAACCGTGCCGCCAAGGCGGAAATCGCCAGGCTGGATGCAGTGCTCAGCACCTGGCGGGACGACAGCGAGCTTTCACGCCTGAATGCCTCCGCGGAAAGAACCCCCGTATCACCAGATCTTTTCGCGGTGCTGTCCTCTGCCGAGGCTTGGCGCGTTCGGACCGGTGGTGCCTTCAGTGCCCGGCTGGGCGCGGTCGAACAGGCCTGGCGTCGAGGCGCACAAGGTGGGCAGGTTCCAAAGCCACAGACCATTTCTGCCCTGGCCGAGCAGGCTGACCATGCCAACGTGCAGCTCGACCACGAGGCGCTAACCGTCGCGCGGTCGGGTGCCGCCTTTGCGATAGACGGACTCGCCAAGGGCTACATTCTCGACGCCGCCCTCGCCGCGGCGCGCCGTGCGGCACCTGGATTGCGGGGCATGCTTATCGATATCGGCGGCGACATGCGGTGTTTTGGCCAGTCGCCCAGCGAAGCGGGCTGGATGGTCGGGGTGGCGGAACCTGGGGCAGCCGATAACGCCTCGCCGGCGCAGCGCCTGCGCCTTGGCGATCAGGCCGTCGCAACAAGTGGCATGGGCAAGCGCGATCTTACGATTTCAGACTGCCGTTACTCGCATGTGCTCTCCCCGTTTGACGGCCAGTCCGTGGAGACGAAGGCCGTGACCGTTGTGGCCGCGACTGCGATGGATGCAGACGCCCTGGCGAGCGCCGCGTCCGTGCTGCCGCCGCATCGGGCGCTTGAATTGATCTCAGCCACGCCGGGGGCTCAGGCCCACATCGTCGGCGCGGACGGCGTCACCTACAGCTCAGCCGGCTGGGCAAGGTTGCTCGGGCCGGTGGTGGCCAAGGCGAATGTCGCTGACTGCGCGGCCATACCCGCGGCAAAGCCCTGGCCCGCAGGATTCACCGTCGATATCAA
>CANKEA010000233.1 GCA_947480815.1 Caulobacterales bacterium
AGGCCGAAAAAGCCGACTGCCACACCCGCCCAATGCGGCAAGGTGCGGCGAAGGCCGAAGTTGGCCCCGGAGGCCCTGACCATCATGTTGTTCGGTCCCGGCGTGATCGAACTGGCGAACGCGAACAGCAGCAGGGCGGTAAAAATATCCGGCCGAAAGATGGGTAGGGAAGTCATGTTCGGCTCCTGAGAGAGACCCTCATCGCCAGCGGGAAACAAAAACCCCTCCGGCGGGAGGGGTGAAAACAGATCGAGACGGTTATCGTCGCGCTATGTCTAACCCCTCGTAGCCCAGCCACGACCAATAACCCAACCGGCGATAGCCGGGCGAGCTTTGGCAGCGTTAATCTGGGTTACGCATAGGGTCATTGGTAGGCCTTTATCAGCTCGATAGGACTCTGGCCAAGGTGGCCGATATGCAAAAGGGCCCGGATCGCTCCGAGCCCTTCGCTTAGTTCAGATTAAATAATTCTTGTTAGCACTTGAAATACATATCAAATTCGACCGGGTGCGGATGCAGAGCAAGCCGCATCACTTCTTCCATCTTCAGCTCGATATAGGCGTCGATGAAGTCGTCGTCGAACACGCCGCCGGCTTTCAGGAAGCCGCGGTCCTTGTCGAGGTTTTCTAGGGCTTCACGCAGGCTGCCGCAGACTTCCGGAATTTTCTTCTGCTCGCGCGGGGGAAGATCATAGAGGTTCTTGTCGGCGGGGGCACCCGGATCGATCTTGTTGATGATCCCGTCCATGCCGGCCATCAAGAGGGCGGTAAAGGTCAGGTAGGGGTTGCCCATGGGATCGGGGAACCGGGCTTCCAGACGCTTGCCCTTGGGGCTGTCAACGTGCGGAATACGGATCGAGGCTGAACGGTTGCGGGCCGAATAGGCCAGCTTCACGGGGGCTTCGTAGCCGGGCACCAGGCGCTTGTAGCTGTTGGTGGTCGAATTGGAGAAGGCGTTGACCGCCTTGGCGTGCTTGATGATGCCGCCAATGTACCAGAGGCATTCCTGGCTCAGACCGGCATATTTGTCGCCGGCGAACATCGGCTTGCCGTCTTTCCAGATCGACTGGTGCACGTGCATGCCCGAGCCATTGTCGGCGAACATCGGCTTTGCCATGAAAGTAGCGGTCTTGCCGTAGGCCTGTGCCACGTTCTGGATGACGTATTTATACATCTGCATACGGTCAGCCATGACCACCATGGTGTCGAACATCAGGCCCAGCTCGTGTTGGGCCGGGGCGACTTCGTGGTGGTGCTTTTCGGGCTTCATGCCCAGCTCGCCCATCACCGCGAGCATTTCGCCGCGCAGGTCCTGGCAGGAGTCGATCGGGTTAACCGGGAAATAGCCGCCCTTGGGGCCCGGGCGGTGGCCCAGGTTGCCTTCCGGATATTCCTTGGCGCTGTTGATCGGCAGCTCTTCGGAATCATACGAGTAGCTGGTGTTGTGCGGCTGCACGGACCAACGAACGTCGTCGAAGATGAAGAACTCGGCTTCAGGGCCGAAATACACCGTGTCGCCCACGCCGGCTGACTTCACGAAGTTCAAGGCCGCCTTGGCGATCGAACGCGGGTCGCGATTGTAGGGTGTGTCGGTGTCGGGGTTGATCACGTCGCAGGTCAGGCAGAGTGTGGTCTGCTGATAGAACGGATCGATGTAGGCGGTGGACAGGTCCGGCCGCAGCTTCATGTCGCTTTCGTTGATGGCCTTCCAGCCGGCAATAGACGAGCCGTCGAACATGGTGCCGTCGGTCAGAAAGTCTTCGTCAACCAGGTTCAGGTCGAAGGTGACGTGCTGCATCTTGCCGCGCATGTCGGTGAAGCGGACGTCAACGTACTTGACCTCCTTTTCTTTGATCATGCCCAGAATGTCTTTGGCGGTATTCATTTGTATTTATCCCCTGTGATGGTCTTCAGGTCCGATTAAGGCGAGGCGTTTGGTCTAGATGGCCGCCGCGCCGGTCTCTCCCGTCCGGATACGGAGGACATCCGTGATCTCAGACACGAAAATCTTGCCGTCGCCAATCCGGCCCGTGCGGGCGGCGGTGGTGATGGCCTTCAAGGCCGAGGCCAGCTGGTCATCGCCCAGCACAACCTCGATCTTGATCTTAGGAAGGAAGTCTACGACGTACTCTGCCCCTCGATAAAGTTCCGTGTGGCCCTTTTGCCGTCCGTACCCCTTGGCTTCAATGACGGTCAGGCCCTGGACGCCTAGCTCCTGCAGGGCCTCCTTCACCTCATCCAGCTTGAACGGCTTGATTACGGCTTCGATCTTCTTCATCGACCACTACGCCTTCTGCTACAGGTGGCCAGAGCCAATGGGCGGTCCGGCAGTTTTTTCTTCGCCGAGGGAGCGCACCGTTCCCCGTGCCTCGCAAGCGAGGCGAGTCTTTTCAACGCGTCCCGACAAGCCTGGAAAGTCAGGCGCCACAATTTTGAGCGTAAAATGCGGAAATTATAATCACAGCCGTACTGCGCTCGTGTGGGGCCAATTGCGGCAGTTTGCATCACGTCATCGCCGCTTCTGAACCTTTTCTCCCCCAGTTCGGCAGGAAATTCATCGGTAAATTCGTTTCTAGCCTGCAACAGGCCCCCGTCAAGGGAGCACCGATCCGCAGTGCCTCTGCTGAAGTTTGCGGCGGCAATTGCTGTCTTACGCGTGCGACAAGCCTTCGCTACCCTGCCAAGCTGTAGGGTTACAAGGCGACGGCGGCCGATGGCGGAAATCTTCACGACAGACGAGATGGCGGCCTGCGACCGCGCCGCGATTGCCGCAGGCACGCCCGGCTATTTGCTTATGGAGCGTGCCGGTACGGCCGTGGCTGACGCGATCCGCGCCCGATGGTCGCCGCGGCCGGTTGTGGTCTGGGCGGGTCCGGGCAACAACGGTGGTGACGGCTATGTCGTCGCCCGCCTCCTGCGCAAACGCGGCTGGCCGGTGCGGGTCGAGGTACTCGAAGCACCGCGTACTGCCGATGCGCGTTATGCCGCTGGGGGCTGGCGCGGTGAAACCGGGCCGCTGACCGGAGATGCAACAAAAGCTGGCCTCCATATCGATGCGCTGTTTGGTGCCGGATTGCGCCGCCCGCTGGAAGGCAAGGCGCAGGTCTTGGCTCAGGCTATGGCCAACTCATCCACGCCTGTTGTGTCGATTGATCTGCCGAGTGGCTTGAACGGCGATACGGGCAAGCCCCTGGGCGAGGA
>CANKEA010000234.1 GCA_947480815.1 Caulobacterales bacterium
CCCCCGGCAGAACGAGCACCTGGCCGCTCTTGCCGGTGAATCCCGAGATCTGCGCCAGGGCACGCGCCGAGAGGCGATCGGCCAGGAATGTTTCCGCAGCCGCCGGCGTCAGGGCGTGGACCAGCTTAACGTCGATGGCGTCCTGCGCCTCAATGACTGGTTCAAACATGCTTAACGCTTCCTTGATGACCCTAGCGCCAGACTTGCCGGCGTAACGCCTCTGTTAGAGCTGCCTCAGCATGCGTCGCATACCGCTCTCGCAGCCCGATCAAAAAATACGCGCCCTACAGCCTGACTGGTACCGACAAATACTACCTATGTCCCCGGCTTACGAACACAGTCTCGCGGGTCATCTGTTAGACCGGAAGTTTTCCCGCCAGCGCCGTGACCAGCGGGTGCGATGGCAGGGTTTTTCCATCAAGAGACGTAACGGCGCGGATGCCAACCAGACTATTGGTCAGGAACACCGCCTCGGCTTCCTTCAGCGCGTCTTGCCCGACCATAACCTCCGCGACCGGAAGTCGTGCCATCAGATGCCCTCGGGTGATGCCGGGCAAAACGCCGCACGCCAGCGCCGGGGTAAAGACCCGCCCGTCCCTGACCCAAAAAAGGTTGGCGGCCGCTGCGCAGGCCAGGTAGCCCTTGGTGTTCAGCATCACTGCCTCGTCGCCACCAGCCGCCCTCGCCTCTTCGCGGGCCAATACGTTGTCAAGATAGGACAGGGTCTTCAGCCGGCTGGCCGGGCTCATCTCGTTGCGGCGAACCGTCTTGGCTGTAACCAGTCGAGCGGGGCCCGGAAGAGGCGCTGAGGCAATCGTGATGATCAACCGGGCGGTCGGCTCTGCGGGTCGATCCAGACCTCGTCCGCCTGGACCCGCCGACCAGGTCAGCCGAAGGGCGGCGCGGGGCGTGGTCACAGTCTCGAGAACGCTTAGTATTTCGCGATAGTGGTCATCCCAGTGCGGCTCGGGCAGCCCAAGGACCCTGCATCCCGCCGACATGCGATCAAAGTGCGGCTGCAGTCGATCCTGCGGATCGCCATCAAAAATCCCGACCCGCACCGTCTCGAACAGCCCATCACCAAGGGTGAAGCCGCGATCTGTTTCCTCGATCATCCGTCGGCCTCCAACAGGGCACGGACGATGGCCGCCATTTTGTCTTCAGTCTCGGCGCGTTCCGATGATGGGTCACTGTCGGCGACGATCCCGGCCCCGGCGCGGGCCTCAATCGACCAGCCGCCCAAAGTCCGCTCCAGCAGCACGGTTCGGATCAGCACGCTGGAGTCGAACTGCCCGTCCGCGCCGGCCCAGAACAAGCAGCCACAATAGGGGCCGCGCGGTGCCTCAAGGCCTGCGATCAATTTCATGGCCTGGATCTTCGGGGCACCGGTGATCGAGCCTGGCGGGAAGGTCGCCTTCAGCAACGCCGCCGCGCCCGCGCCGCTCGTCAACCGTCCCTGCACGGTGGAAATCAGATGGTGCACATTGGCGAAGCTGTGCAGCGCGAACAGGACCGGTGCCGTGACGCTGCCCGGCACACAGACGCGCGAGATGTCGTTGCGCATCAGGTCAACGATCATCAGATTCTCGGCCCGATCCTTCACACTCGCGCGCAGGTCGGCGGCCAGGGCGGCATCGGCCTTGGGCGTGGAACCGCGCGGGCGAGTGCCCTTGATCGGCTCGCTCGTCACCCCACCGTCGGCGTCAATGCGGAGGAATCGTTCCGGCGAGTTCGAAACGACGGCGCGATCCTCCAGTCTCAGATAGGCCGCGAAGGGCGCCGGGCTCTGCCGGGCCAGGCGCGCAAACAGGTCGAAGGGTGATACCCCGCTCATCAGCGCGCCGCGCCAGGCGCGGGCGATATTGGCCTGGAAGATCTCACCGTCGGCGATCCGGCCGGTCACCTGGCGCACGGCGGCCTCATAGGGCGCGGCTGCCGCCGCTTCGAAGCCTTCAGCCAGTCGGCCCGCCGCGGGCGGGCGTGACGGAACATCGAGCCAGGACAGCGCCCGCTGCGCCGCCGCCGCCGCCGCCGCGTCATCCTCGCCCCGCCCGACAGCCAGCACCTTACGACCGGGTCCGTCGAAGGCCAGCAGGGCGTTGTAATATCCCGCATGCAGATCGGGCCAGGCGGTACGGCCCAGATTCAAAGGCTCAATCCGCGCGGCCAATTCATACGAAGCCACGCCTGCGACCCCGCCCTGGAACGGTGGTCCATGCGCTGCAACGGGCATTGCAGGGCCGATCAGGGCAGCGAGGGCGTCGAAGGGATCGGCAACCGTCGGATCGAACAGGGCCAAGGGTTGGCGTAGCAGGTAGGACCATCCTGCTGCACCGGAATGCAGCAGCATGGCCTGCGACTCCTCGGCGAAGGGCGATAAGGCCTCGACCGGATCGCGCCAGGATGGCGCGGTGAAAATCGCAACTCGGCGCACACGCGGCCCCTCAGCGGAACGGCGGTTCGTCGAAGGCGCGCAGCTTGCGCGAGTGCAGCCGGACACCCTCTTCCCGCAGCAGTTCGATCGCCGCGATTCCGATCTTCAGATGCTGATTGATGGCCCGCTCGTAAAAGGCGTTGGCCTGGCCCGGCAGCTTCAGTTCGCCATGCATCGGCTTGTCAGACACGCACAACAGGGTGCCGTAGGGCACGCGGAAGCGGTAACCCTGAGCGGCGATGGTGGCGCTCTCCATGTCCACGGCCACGGCTCGGCTCTGGTTGAAACGCAGGGCCGACAGGGTGTGGCGAAGCTCCCAGTTACGATCATCGGTGGTCACCACCGTGCCGGTGCGCAGACGACGCTTGAGCGTCTCGCCATCATCGCCGCTGACCGCCTTGGCGGCGTCATAGAGCGCACGCTGCACCTCGGCGATTGAGGGAATCGGTATCTCGGGCGGCAATACGTCGTCCAGCACGTGGTCGTCGCGCAGATAGGCGTGGGCGAGCACATAGTCGCCAATCGTCTGGGTGTCGCGAAGGCCGCCGCAATGGCCGATCATCAGCCAGGCCTGGGGCCGCAACACGGCGAGGTGGTCACAGATATTCTTGGCGTTCGAGGGGCCGACACCGATATTGACCAGAGTGATCCCCTGTCCACCCGGCCTCATCAGGTGGTAGGCTGGCATCTGATGCTTGCGCCAGGCGCTGTCTGAGATGGCGACCTGCGGCTCAG
>CANKEA010000235.1 GCA_947480815.1 Caulobacterales bacterium
CCGCATGACGGGTCTGTGAAGTCCATTTTCAGGATTTCTACGCCTGAAATGGGATCGACATCCAGCAAATCGACCCCGACGAGATTGATCACACCGCGCTGCCTGGCCACCTGCAGCCATCCGCCAGGAGCGCAGCCAAGGTCGAGCACCATCATGCCACGCTTGAGCAAGTGAAGCCGATCGTCGATCTCGGTCAACTTGAAGGCGGCGCGGCTGCGATAACCCTTGGCGCGAGCCTCAGCGGCGAACGGGTCATTAATTTGCCGCTCCAACCAGGCCTGTTGACTGGGCGTGCGTCCACGCGCGGTTTTCAGCCGCGCCGGTGTTGCGCGCGCATTGTCATCGCCGCGCGTTGGCAGTCTGACCATCCGCTTTCGGGGCGGCTCTTCTTCGTTCATACACCCTCACCCCGAAAACTATTACGGCGATGCCCGCCGCGCTTGCGCCGGCCACGGTCTGCCATCAGCGAATGCAGCAGACCTTCGCGCAGGCCCCGATCAGCCACCCGCACCCGCTCGCACGGCCAAACCTCTTGCACGGCCTGCAGGATCGCCGCCCCAGCCAGCACCAGGTCAGCCCGATCAGCACCGATACAGGCCTGGGCGGCGCGCTCGGCGTGCGAGATACTCAACAGGCGGGCGACGGCGGCCTCGCAATCGCCCCGGGTCAGCCACATGCCATCGACGATGTTTCGGTCATAGCGTGGCAAGTCGAGGTGCAACCCGGCTAGGCTGGTTAAAGCCCCGCTGGTGCCGACCAGATGCACATTTCCAAGCGTGAACATCTCACGCATGGCGTCGGCGCGGTCGAAAGCGGCAACGCGAACCTTCACATCGTCAACCATGGCGCGGAACCAGGCATGCGTGGCGCGCTCGCCCTCCGGATACCGTTCCGCCAGAGTGACCATTCCGACCGGAATGGAGAGCCAGGCGTGGATCGGGATTCGCCAGGGCGGAAGGCGCGGCGTTGTATCATGTCTACCCTTGTCATCGCCGCCTAACCCCGGGCCGCGTAGATCAACCCAGGAAAGCTCGGTTGAACCGCCGCCGACATCCATCACCAATGCGGCGTCAGAGTTTTGGTCGAGTAGGGTCTGGCAACCGGCTACCGACAGCCGTGCCTCTTCCTGGGTGCTGATGATCTGCAGCTTGAGGCCGGTTTCAATCGCAACCTGCTCAACGAAGGCGGCACCGTTACGTGCGCCTCTGCAGGCTTGGGTCGCGATTGACCGCACCCGAACAGCGCGACGACGACGAATCTTCTCGGCGCAGATTTTCAGCGCTGCCATGGCCCGGGCCATGGCAGGCTCAGAAAGTTCGCCGGTTTGGCTCATCCCCTCACCGAGGCGGATAATCCGGCTATATGCCTCGACCACGCGAAATCCGCGCGGCGACGGGGTGGCAATCAACAGCCGACAATTGTTCGTACCCAGATCGAGCGCCGCATAAACTGGCGGCTCGACCGGGCGCCGCCGGCGATCCGCAACGCGGCCGCCGAGGCTGGGCGCCTCCGACATGGTCAGACAAACCTTGTGTCTCGCAGGCGCCTAGGACGACGCCTCATTGAGGAACACCATAGCAAGACCGTTCGCTGGGCGATAGACGAGGGCTTAGGACCCCGGTACGCCGTTGCCTAAACATCTAGGTCGACTTGTTTTCGATACGATTTGAATCATGGACACATTGCTCGCTAAGTTTGCGATCGGCCAAGTGGTCAAGCACCGGATTTTTCCTTTCCGCGGCGTGATATTCGACGTCGATCCGCAATTCGCCAATTCCGAGGAATGGTGGCAGGCCATCCCCGAGGATATGCGACCGCGCAAGGATCAGCCATTTTACCACCTACTGGCCGAGAATGGTGACAGCGCCTATGTGGCCTATGTCTCCGAACAGAACCTTCTGCCCGACGATACCGGGGAGCCTGTCGGTCATCCGCAGGCCGCGCTGATCTTCGAGAGCTTCGACCGCGGTACCTACCGCATCCGGCCCAGGGTTAGTCACTAAGCCCAGAGCTTTTCACAGCGTCCGATTTGACGATTAGAAGTCGCTTTCGAGCAAGTCGCTGCTGGCTTCGGTCGAATGATCACCTTGACGGCACCAAGTGTCGGCCCAGGCATGCCAGGGTGTGGTATTTATTGATCGCTCCTAATAGTCCCGCCGCCAGCGCACAGACAACATGCCGTCGCGCGATGTAGAGAAGCGAGACAGCAGCGATAGATTGCGCTTCACCCGCCATTCCACCTGCGCCGCAGGCCCTTCGCGGCCGCCACCGATAACTTCCAGATAAACATCGTCTGTAACGTACTTTCCGCCCGCAATGGTGGTCCCGCCTGCGGCATCGCCAGCAAAGGCCAGACGGTCAAGCCTGGCAAAACTGCGCAGGTTGCCAATGACATCGAAACCGCCGCCGCCGGACAGCGCCGCAAGGGCCGAGGCAAGCTGCGCGGCCTCCAGCGGCGACAACTGAGCCGCTGAGGCTCCAAACAGCACCTGGCTCAGCACCTCGTCATTGGGCAGTGACGGTGAGGACGTCAGGGTAATCTCGGGCCGCGCCGCCGTACCTTTGATGTTGACGGTTGCGGTCAGGGCCGGATCGTCGCGTACGGCGGTCAAGGCTAGACGGATCAAGTCGGGCTGGGCAGCCAGATAGACCACGCCGCGATCGTCAAATTCAAACCTTTTGCCGGCGAAATCATATTGTCCACGGACGACCCGCGCTACCCCAGCCAGTATCGGGGCGTTGGAGTTGCCCGTTAGGTGAGCATCGAGCGACATCTCGACATCTAGGCCACGGCCTTTGACGAAAACACGCCGCGGGGCATTCAAGGCCAAGTCGAACGCCATACCTGGGCCTTGCGGTGGCGGGCGGATCAGGTCCGGTGCCAAATCCGGCGGGCGATTTCGCTCGATCACATCAAGCGTCGCCACGCCAGTCGGGTTCGGTGTCGAGGCCGCCAGGTCTGCCCGATCTATTGTGATGGCACCGGCCAATTTCAGCCGTCCGTCAGCAGCCCAGCTGAGCATTGTCTGGCCGCTGGCTGTAGCCTTACCCATACTGTTGTCGATAACGCGAAAGCCCTTCAGGTCCAGCCTTAGGTCGCTCTCCGCCCCACGCCGCAAGTCGAACCGTCCGGCAGCCGCGATGCGCCCGCCAGCACC
>CANKEA010000236.1 GCA_947480815.1 Caulobacterales bacterium
CCGCGCATAGGGCCACTCTGCCCAAAGCCGGAAATCGCACAATAGATCAGCCTGGGATTGGCAGCCCGGAGCAATTCCTGGCCGATGCCGAGCCGGTCCATCACACCGGGACGGAAGTTCTCAATCAAGACATCAGCTGTAGCAACAAGCGCCATTAGTACGGACTTGCCGGCGTCGCTCTTGAGGTTGATCGTGATCGACGTCTTGCCAGCGTTCTGAGCCAGAAAGGACGCGCCCATAAGTTGCTTCGACAGCGCTGGATCATGGCCAAGAACCCGCGCCAAATCGCCCGTTCCCGGCGTCTCGACCTTAATGACCTCGGCACCCTGGAGGGCCAACTGGTAGGCGCAGAACGGGCCAGCCAGTACATTGGTCAGGTCAAGAACGCGGATGCCGTCAAGAACTCCGGGCATCGGATCAGCGCCGGATAAACGGGTTGGGAACGTCGAGGTCGCTGGATATCCAGACACACTTGGTATCGAGATATTCCTTGATCGCTTCACTGCCGCTCTCACGGCCAATGCCCGACTGTTTGAAGCCGCCGAACGGGGAGGTGAAGCTGGTGGCGCGGTAATTATTGACCCAAACCGTGCCGGCTTTGAGCTTGTCGGTCATCTTCATGGCGCGCTTTAGATTTTGGGTCCAGACCGCTCCGGCCAAGCCGAAGATCACATCATTGCCGATGCGGATGGCGTCTTCCTCGTCCTTGAATTTGATCACCGACAGCACCGGGCCGAACACCTCCTCCTGGGCGATGCGCATGCTGTTTTCGACATCGGTGAAGATGGTCGGCTCAATAAACTGGCCGGCACCGATATCGGGGCGCGCGCGGCCGCCAAGCACACAGGTGGCACCCTCGGCCTTGGCGATTTCGATATAGCTCATGATCTTGTCAAACTGCGGCTTGGTCGCCACCGGGCCGATTTGAGTGTCGAGCTCGGCCGGATCGCCGATCTTGGCGGCCTTCACAAAATCAATCAGGCGCTCCACAAATTCATCATGGATCGTGTCCTGCACCAGCAGTCGCGAGCCGGCCTGACAGGTCTGGCCCGTGGCGGCAAAGATGCCGCTAACCACACCCTTGACCGCCTGATCGAGGTCGGCATCGTCGAAGACGATGTTAGGGCTCTTGCCACCTAGCTCCAGGGTAACGGTTTTCAGATGCGACGCCGCCAGGGCGTAGATACGCCGTCCCGCCGCGTCGCCGCCCGTGAAGCCGACGTGAGCAACGTCGGGATGAACGACGAGCGGTTCGCCGACCTCCTGCCCAAAGCCGGTTACGGCATTGACGACGCCCTTTGGAAAGCCGGCTTCCATAAACAGCGCCGCCATCTCGATCATAGAGGCGGAAGTGAATTCCGAGGGCTTGATCACCGCCGTGCATCCCGCAGCCAGGGCCGGTGCTAGCTTCCAACTCGTCAGGGTGAGGGGCGAGTTCCACGGGGTGATGATTGCCACCACACCCTTGGCCTCATACTTGGTGTAGGCGAAGACTCCGGGCTTGTCGGTGGGAATGACATGACTTTCGACCTTGTCGGCTAGGCCTGCGTAGTAGTGGAAATATTCGCTCAGGTACCGCACCTGGGCCACCACCTCAGCGGCGAGCTTGCCGTTGTCGGTCATTTCGATTTTGGCCAGATGCTCGGCACGGTCGAAAACCAGGTCGGCGAACCGACGCATGAGCTTTCCGCGAGCGGTGGGGGTCAGCGCGCCCCACGCGCCCTCGCCTGCGGCCTTGGCGGCTGCGACTGCGGCGTCGACATCGGCAGAATTTCCGCGTGCGATCTCGGCCCAAGTCTCGCCATTGTAGGGATTTTCGGTCGGGAAATATTGGCAGCCAGAAGGGGCGACGCTCTCGCCGTTGATGAAATGGCCGTACTGCCGCATCTGCCGCTTCCCTTAACCGAGCCTATAGCTCGGTTTCTCCCCGAATTTTCAGCGCCCGCGAGCGCCTCACAGCACGGGCATATGCCGCCCACGACGCTGGGTCAAAGTTATACGTACCCGTTCGTTACTTTATTGACCTAGACAGGATCGACTGTCAATTTGGCATGTGAACGAACTAGTTCAAAATATCCTTTTGCCGACAATGAGTCTCATCCATACTGAGGGTTAATCGACCCGAGGGGCGTTTCGTTTCGGCGAGTTACAAGATGGTGGCGGCAAAACCAAGAGCACAGAGGCCCGGCGCGACGCGCACCAACGACCCCGAGCGCACCAAGGCCGATATCCTCGCCGTGGCAAGTCAGGAATTCGCCGAGAGTGGCTATAGCGGTGGCCGTGTCGACGAGATCGCTGAGCGCACCAAAACTTCGAAGCGGATGATTTACTACTACTTCGGCAGCAAGGACGGCCTCTATCAGGCCGTGCTGCTGGAGTACTATGCCAAACTCCGCGGGGCCGAGGCGGAGCTGCACCTGGAAGGCCAACCGCCGTTGCAGGCGATCCAACGTCTGATCGAGTTCACCTACGACTGGCACATTACCCATGCCGACGGTGTGCGGCTGGTTATGGTCGAAAATATCCACCGCGCACGCCATTTGTCCGCCCTACCCAGTATCGAGCCAGTCAATTCCAAGGTGATCCAACTGGTTGAGAGCATGTTGGCGCGTGGGGTGACGGAAGGGGTGATCCGCAAAGGCGTCAACGCCCTGGACTTCTACCTCTCTATCGCCGCCCTCTGCTATTTCAGCGTCTCTAACCGCTACACGATCAATGCGATCTTCGGCTACGACATGGGCGCATCCGAGAATTTCGCCGCACGCCGGGGCGCCATCCTCGAGATGTTGCTACGTTCGATCGCGCCTTAGGAACTGACAGGTTGGCTCTGTCGGAACTGACAAGTTAAGTGGGCAAAGGCGAAAACGCCCCTGCCCCGCCCTGCAGGTCAGACGGCCGCGGTGGCCTCCGCCCAAGCTTGATGAGCACCGGCGCGCAAGGTGCGAAGCCCAGGTCGGGAGATCAGGTGGGGCTGGATATTGAACGTGTTGTAGATGGGACCGTGGCTGGAGAGGAACCTCTGGGCTGAGCCTTGGGACTTGAACTTCTGCTGCTTTCGCTGCCGTCGTCGGATGACCAGGTGGGAGTTTTCCACGCGGTTGTTGTCACGCAATCGCCCCGGATGGTGGCGGTCCTTGCAGCCCAGTATCC
>CANKEA010000237.1 GCA_947480815.1 Caulobacterales bacterium
GACGCTTCTGTTTCACGCAGATGGTTGAGGATGCCGCGATCAACTGGGCGGACGATGTAGAGATAGCCGTCAGGCACCGCTTTCAATCGATAGAGGGCGCGGAACAGGTCGGCGCTTTCGAACGGCTGGGCTGAAATATCGCCCTCGTCAGCGGCTTTGAAACTGGCTGGCGGAGGGCTTAGAAAATCAGGCGCGTTCTGTTCAGCCCTAGCCAGGATGCGACCATCGCGGTCGAGGACGTAGGCTGCCGTGAATCCATTGTCGCCGGTCTCTGACGCGAGGTAGTGACCAAAAGCGACTGGACTTTGGCCGATGGCCGGGGCCGCGTTGTTTATCCGCTGGGCCATCAACAGCATGTGGTCGGCGATATAGGACTTCTGTTCTTCAACATAAGACCGGGCGACTGTGGCGGAATTCTCGACCACGGTACGCACCCGCTGGCTGAACCAGCTTTCCACGCCACGGTTGACCAGAACGCCGAAAAACAGTGCCACGATCAGGGCCGGCGCCACGGCCGCCATAGAAAACAGGGCAACAAAGCGCAGATGTAACCGCGCGCCGGCTTCGTCGGGCGAGCCCCCCAACATGCTCAACACGCGCCAACCGACCAGGCATGCGAGAGCCAGAATAAGAAATAGATTTAGGCCCAGCACGATCAGTACAATCGTGCTGGCTGGACCCAGCGGTCCGGTGGCGGGCGGGGATGACGCCAGGACGACGCTGGCAGCGGTGAGGATAAAGGCAAGGATATAGCCGCCACCGAGGAGATAGCGCGACCTTGTCAGATCGCCCAGCCCCGTTAGGGAGAGCCGCATAAAACCTGACATCCGCTTTTCGAAACTGAACACGTCCATGTGCTTAGGAGACTAGACGCAACAGCGGCGCAAATCCAACACCCTTGTGGCTCTAAAGCCTCACTTAGGTGTTCAGCGCTTACCGCGGGTCAGATCGACACCAAGATCCTGAATCTTCTTCCGCAGTGTATTGCGGTTGAGTCCCAGGATTTCCGCCGCCCGAACCTGATTGCCACGTGTGGCCACCAGGGCGAGATGAATGAGCGGACGCTCGATCTCTTCCAGCACTCGATCATACAGCCCCACCGGGGGTAGGCCATCCGGCTGATCTGCGAAATAGGCCGACAGGTGGCGTTCGACCAATGTCGAAAGAGTCACGGGACCGTCTTCGCCCGGCTGGATTACGGCCGGTTCCTGCAATTCGCGCTCGATGATCCGGGCGCTGATTAGGTCTTCGCCGTAAAGGGCGCAGATGCGGCGGATCAGGTTTTCAAGCTCGCGCACATTCCCCGGCCAGCTGTGAGCCTTGAGGCGGTCAAGTGCGCCCTGGTCTATAGTCTTGGCCGGTAAGCCCTCGCGGTTTGCACGCAGCAGGAAGGCACGAGCGAGGTCTGGAATGTCTTCGGTGCGATCCCGCAGCGGCGGCAGGCGCACCGGTGCGACATTTAGGCGAAAAAATAGGTCTTCACGGAACAGGCCCTGCGCGATCAGGCCGCGCAGGTTCCGGTTGGTGGCAGCGATGATCCGCACATTCGGCCGGCGGCCGGTTTTGGGGTTGATCACCGGCTCTGTGCCATCAATCACCCGTAGCAGACGGGTCTGGGCGTCGAGCGGCATGTCGCCGATCTCGTCGAGGAACAAGGTTCCGCCGTCTGCCTCCACCATCTTGCCGTAGTCGCCCTCGGCCTTGCCGAACAGTTCGGCCTCAACCCGCTCACGCGGCACGGCGGCCAGGTTGATGACCGCGAACTTGCCATCACGGCGGCGGCCAAGATCGTGAAGCGCGCGCGCGACCAATTCCTTGCCCGAGCCGCTTTCCCCAAGGATCAGCACCGTAAGGTCGGCACCCACGAGTCGAGCGATGGTGCGGTAGACCTCCTGCATCGGAGGAGATCGTCCGATCAGCGGCAGGCGTTCGTCGCGCAGGGCGCGGGCCTGTGCCTTACTCGCCTCGGCATCGGCAGGGCGCGACAGGGCACGCTTGGCAGCACCGATCATGTCGTCAAGATCAAACGGCTTGGAGATATATTCGAAGGCCCCGGCGTCGGCGGCGTTAACCGCGGTCAGCAGCGTGTTCTGCGCCGACATTACGATGATTGGCAGCTTCGGCCGCTCCTTGCGGATACGCGGCAACACATCGAACACGTTTTCGTCCGGCATCATCACATCCGTGACGACGAGGTCCCCTTCCCCATCCGACACCCACTTCAGCAGGGTGGTGGCATTGCCCGTGGCGCGCACCTGATAGCCCAAACGCGTGAAGGCCTGGCTGAGCACCAGGCGGATCGAGCTGTCGTCATCGGCGATCAGGATTTTCTTGGACGCTGCGTTCATCAGGACTCTCTACTATGGGGGAAAGGAGAGACGGGCAGCAGCACGCGAAACACAGTGCGCCCGGGTTCGGACTCAAAATCGATAAGGCCGTTGTGGCCGGAGACTAGTTTGGCGACGAGCGCTAGGCCCAAGCCGGCACCATTGGCCTTGGTGGTCACGAACGGGTGGAAAAGGTTTTCGCGCAGGGCCACCGGCACACCGGGACCGTTGTCCTGGATGCGCACCTCCAGAGGGGCACCCTTGGCCGTCATGTCATTCACGCCACGCACCCGCACCCCGTGGCGATAGGCGGTGGTGATGGTGATCTCGCCCCGACCATCACGGCGTGAATGGGCCGCCTCGGCGCTGTTCTTGACCAGGTTGAGGAAGATCTGAATCAGCTGGTCTTCGTCGCCGAACACTAACGGCAGTGACGGGTCATAATGCTCGCGGATGGTCAGGCCATCGGCCACGCCGTTTACAGCCAGGGCGCGCACACGATCGAGCACCTCGTGAATATTGACCGGCTCACGGTTTGGCGGGGCGTTGTCTGCAAACACCTCCATGCGGTCGACCAGGCGTCGGATGCGCTCGGTCTCATCGACAATTAGCTGGGCCAGGGGCTGGTCTTCGGGTGCCGCCCCGCCCTTGAGCAGTTGAGCCGCGCCGCGGATACCCGCCAAGGGGTTCTTGATCTCGTGCGCCAGCATCTGGCCGAGACCAATAACGCTGCGCAGCGCCGTCGGGTCGGCCGCCCTTTCCGCAGCTAACGGACCGTTCTTGACATTCAGGGTCAAAAGCACCGATCGGTCACC
>CANKEA010000238.1 GCA_947480815.1 Caulobacterales bacterium
AATGCTCAAGGCGGCGGTGGCCTCGCCGGCCACGAACGGCACGGTGCCCTCGGGTGCGGCGGCGGCTTCCTGTACGTCGCTAAGCCGACCGATCGAGACAATGAGATCACGATGGCGGGCCAGACGCTGACGGCTCTCAACGCCCGCGCCGCTGATGGTCAGCAGAGGGCGGGCCGAGGGCGGCACATTCATTTCCGAACGCACGGCGCGCACCTCACCGATCAGGCCGGTGAGCCAGCCAATCTCGGCCTCGGCTTCCGTATCTGCGAAGCTGTCCGGCAGGTTGGGCCACGCGGTGGCGATCAACAGCCGGTCAGGCTTGGGGCCAAATTCGGCGACCTTGTCCCAAAGCTCTTCGGTGATGAAGGGCATGACTGGGTGCAACAGCTTGAGCGCCAGATCGAGCGTCCAGGCCGCCATGCCGCGTGTCTCGGCTTTGGCAGCTTCGTCGGTGCCGTTGAGGATCGGCTTCGCCAGTTCGAGGTACCAGTCGCAGAACACGTTCCAGATGAACCGATAAAGCGCGTTGGCGGCCGCGTCGAATGCGCAGTCATCAAGGGCGGCGGTGACGTCGCGCGTCGTCTTCAGTGCCTCGCTGCGGATCCAGCGAGTGAGGGTCTGTTTGACGTCCGCCGGGTCAAAAGTGCTGCTGCCGACGCACTCGTTCATCTGGCAGAACCGCGCCGCATTCCAAAGCTTGGTGCCGAAGTTTCTATAACCTTCAATACGTTGTTTCTGAAGCTTAATGTCTCGTCCCTGGCCCGACATGGCGGTCAGGGTGAAGCGCAGGGCGTCAGCACCGAACTCGTCGACGAGTTCAAGCGGGTCCATCACATTGCCCTTGGACTTGCTCATCTTGGCGCCGCTGGCGTCACGGACGAGGGCGTTGATAAACACGCGCCGGAACGGCACCTCACCCATGAAATGAAGGCCCATCATCATCATCCGGGCGACCCAGAAGAAGATGATGTCAAAGCCGGTGACTAGGGTGTCGGTCGGATAGAACCGTTTGAGGTCGGCGGTCTCGTTCGGCCAGCCCAGGGTCGAAAAAGGCCACAGGGCCGAGGAGAACCAGGTATCGAGCACATCCTCGTCTTGGCGGATCGGCTTGCCGCCAGCCGCGGCATAGGCGGCTTCCTCGGTCTCCTCGACATAGATGTTACCGTCGGCATCGAACCACGCCGGGATGCGATGGCCCCACCAGAGCTGGCGGCTGATGCACCAGGGCTCGATATTCCGCAGCCATTCGAAATACGTCTTTTCCCAATGCCGAGGCTCGAACATGGTCGCCCCAGTCTCCACCGCCTGGATAGCGGGCTGAGCCAGAGTCTTGGCATCGACATACCACTGGTCCGTCAAATAGGGCTCGATGACCACGCCTGAACGGTCGCCATGCGGCACAACATGGCGGGTCTTCTCGATACCCCGCAACCAGCCCTCGGCCTCGGCGCGCTCGACAATCCCCTTGCGGGCAACAAAGCGGTCCAGTCCCTGGAAATCAGCCGGAACATTGCCGTTCAGCCGCGCCTCGGGATCGAGGATGTTGATCGCTTCTAGCCCTTGCCGCTTGCCGACCTGGAAGTCATTGAAATCATGCGCCGGGGTGATCTTCACCGCGCCAGAGCCTTTTTCTGGATCAGCATAGCCGTCTGCCACGATCGGGATCAGCCGACCTGTTATCGGCAAGCGCACCCATTTTCCTACCAGCGCCGTGTAGCGCTCGTCGTCGGGATGCACGGCCACCGCTGTGTCGCCCAGCATGGTCTCGGGCCGCGTGGTCGCGACCACAATCTCACCGCTGCCGTCTTCCAGCGGATAGGCAAAATGCCAGTAATGGCCATCGACCTCGCGCTGTTCGACCTCAAGGTCGCTGATCGCAGTCTGGAACTGCGGATCCCAATTGACTAGGCGCTTATCGCGATAGATCAGCCCCTGTTTATGCAGGGTAACGAACACCTTGCGAACGGCGGTGCTGAGGCCCTCGTCGAGGGTAAAGCGCTCACGGCTCCAGTCGCAGGAGGCACCCAGACGCCGTAGTTGGCGCGTGATGGTGCCGCCACTTTCGGCCTTCCAGGCCCATATACGCTCGACGAAGGCGTCTCGGCCCATGTCGCGGCGACCAGGATGCCCCTCGGCGGCCAATTGGCGCTCGACGACCATCTGCGTCGCGATGCCGGCGTGGTCGGTGCCTGGCAGCCACAGCGCCGCGTCGCCTCGCATACGGCGGTAGCGGGTCAGCACGTCCTGCAGGGTGTTGTTCAGCGCATGGCCGATATGCAGACTACCGGTGACGTTCGGCGGCGGAATAACGATGCTGAAAGGCTGGCCGGATGTGTCGTCCGTGGGCGCAAAGGCACCGGACGCCTCCCAGGCGGCATAGAGGCGCGGCTCAGCGGTCTGGGGATCGAATGTTTTTTCGAGCATGGGGGGGAAGCCTCTAGCCTCCCATCGGGTCTAGCGAAAGGGAGAAAACCTTGTCTAGCCGCGCAGACGGGCAATCCGCGCGACTTCTTCCTCGACTCTGGCCGAAACGATGCGCGGCAAGTTCTCGTCGAGCCACGCCTTGAGCAGTGGGCGCAGCAGTTCACGCGTCACGTCTTCCAGGCTTCGGCCTTCCTTGGGCATGGCAATGGCTGCGCTGAGGCTGCCAAAGGCGTTGGCGGCGGCACCGGCGGCCTGGCTACTGATCAGCGACTCATCCGGCTCGGCCGATGATGACGCCACCGGCATGGCAGCGGGAGCCGGCGGCGAGGGCGCGACGAAGACATCGATGTCACCATGCGTCTCGACGGGGGCGATGGGATCGACCAGGTCAAGAACCTCTTCCTTTTCCTCGGGCGGCGTGACGGATTCCGCCTCAGCCCCGGGCGCGGCGGCGTCGGCCGGTGCCTCGTCCTCTGAGATAATACGCCGGATAGAGGCGAGAATTTCCTCCATGGTGGGTTCTTGCGAGCTTTGTTCGGACATCGGAGGCCGTTCGTATGAGGGCGTTAGGCGCACACTAGGCGCGCGAACCTCATCCTGCAATTTCCCGCGTGAGGCGCAAGGACCGATTAGAAAAGCTTACCAATTTACGACCGCTTGACGCCCCGCTTGGCTACCGTGGGG
>CANKEA010000239.1 GCA_947480815.1 Caulobacterales bacterium
AGCACGAACAACATTCTGTCGCCCGCTAACGGCCGACCGATCATCGTGCCGTCGCAGGACATCGTGCTGGGCCTCTACTATCTGTCGATGAGCCGTGATGGCGAAATCGGCGAGGGCAAGCTGTTCGCGGACCTGGGCGAGATTGACGCGGCGCTCGACGCCGGGGTCATCACCCTGCACTCTAAGATCAAGGCACGCTTCTTTGAGATGGACGCCGAGGGCACGCTGGTCCGCAAGGTGATTGACACCACACCGGGCCGGATCAAGATCGCAAACCTGCTGCCCAAGCACCCTGCTCTGGGTCACCGGCTGGTCGAAAAGCCCCTGACCAAGAAGGAAATCGGCAATCTGATCGACATGGTCTATCGCCACTGCGGTCAGAAGGCGACGGTGATCTTCGCCGACCAGATAATGGGCCTGGGCTTCAAGGAAGCCGCCAAGGCGGGCATAAGCTTCGGTAAGGACGACATTGTCATTCCGCAGCGCAAGAAGCCGATCGTCGAAGAGACCCGTAAGCTCGTGGAGGAATACGAGCAGCAGTATGCCGACGGCCTGATCACCAAGGGTGAGAAGTACAACAAGGTGGTTGACGCCTGGGCCAAGGCAACCGACCGCGTCGCCGACGAGATGATGGCGGAGATCTCCACCAAGAAGATGGGGGCTGACGGCCGCGAGCTGAACATCAACTCGATCTATATGATGGCCCACTCCGGGGCCCGTGGTTCTCAGGCGCAGATGAAGCAACTGGGCGGCATGCGCGGCCTGATGGCCAAGCCGTCGGGCGAAATTATCGAGACCCCGATCATCTCGAACTTCAAAGAAGGCTTGACCGTTCAGGAGTACTTCAACTCCACCCACGGTGCCCGTAAGGGTCTGGCCGACACGGCTCTGAAGACCGCCAACTCTGGCTACCTGACCCGGCGTCTGGTCGATGTGGCGCAGGACTGCATCATCACCCAGGAGGATTGCGGCACCACGCGCGGCATTACCCTCAAGGCGGTGATCGAAGGCGGCGATACCCTGGTCAGCCTGGGTCTGCGCGTTCTGGGCCGCTTCTCGGCCGAGGACATCACGGATCCGGCGACCAACGAGGTGATCATCCCGGCCGATACCTACCTCGACGAGAACATGACCGATGTGATCGAAATGGCTCAGGTTCAGTCGGTTAAGGTGCGTTCGGTGCTGACCTGCGAGGCCGATATCGGCGTCTGCGGTGCCTGCTATGGCCGCGACCTCGCCCGCGGCACGCCCGTGAACATCGGCGAAGCGGTGGGCGTTATCGCCGCCCAGTCGATTGGCGAACCGGGCACCCAGCTGACCATGCGCACCTTCCACATCGGCGGCACGGCCCAGGTGGCGGAGCAGTCCTTCTTCGAGAGCAGCATCGACGGGACCGTCAAGGTCAGCGGCGGCAACAGCGTCGTCGGCTCTGACGGCTTGCTTGTGGTGATGAGCCGAAACCTGGTCGTCAGCGTCCAGATCGATGGCAAGGATCGCGAAACCTACAAGCCGCCCTACGGTGCCAAGCTTAAGATCAAGGACGGCGACAAGGTCAAGCGCGGCCAGCGCCTCGCAGATTGGGACCCCTATACCACCCCGATCATTACCGAAGTGGGCGGTAAGGTCCGCGCTGAAGACCTGGTCGTGGGCTTCTCCGTGCGGGAAGAAACCGATGAGGCCACCGGCATCGCCAACCGCGTCGTCACCGACTGGCGTACCTCGGCCCGTGCGTCGGACCTGCGTCCGGCCCTGGGCGTGCTCGACGCTGACGGTGCCTACAAGCGCCTAGCGAACGGCGGCGAGGCTCGCTACCTGCTATCGGCTGGGGCCATTCTCTCCGTCGGCGACGGCGACGAGGTGAAGCCCGGCGAGGTTATCGCCCGTATCCCGACCGAAAGCGCCAAGACGCGCGACATCACCGGCGGCCTGCCGCGGGTGGCGGAGCTGTTTGAAGCGCGTCGGCCCAAGGACTGCGCCGTGATCGCCGAGATGGATGGCCGGGTCGAGTTCGGTAAGGACTACAAGAACAAGCGCCGCATTCGCATAACCCCGGAAGCCGTTGACGGCGAACAGGGCGAGCCGGTCGAGTTCCTAATTCCCAAGGGCAAGCACATCGCCGTCCACGACGGGGACATCATTCGCAAGGGTGAGTACCTCATCGACGGCAACCCGGATCCGCACGACATCCTGCGCATCCTGGGCATCGAAGCCCTGGCCGAGTTCCTGGTCGACGAGATCCAGGAGGTCTATCGCCTCCAGGGCGTGCCGATCAACGACAAGCACATCGAGACGATCGTGCGGCAAATGCTGCAGAAGGTCGAAATCCTCGAGCCTGGCGACACCGGCCTGATCAAGGGCGACAGCCTCGACAAGCCGGAATTCCAGGTTGAACAGCAGAAGTCCCTGGCGCGGGGCGGCCGTCCGGCCATCACCCAGCCGGTGCTGCTTGGCATCACCAAGGCGAGCCTGCAAACACGCAGCTTCATCTCGGCGGCGTCCTTCCAGGAGACCACCCGTGTGCTGACCGACGCCTCCGTGCACGGCAAGACCGACACCCTGGAAGGTCTGAAGGAAAACGTCATCGTTGGCCGGCTCATCCCGGCAGGCACCGGTTCCTACCTTCGCGGCCTGCAACGCATCGCCGCCAAGCGCGACCAAGCCCTGTCCGCTTCACGCGAAAAGGCGATAGAAGCCCTGCCGGAAGAGATCGCCAAGGAAGAGGCACCGGCCGATTAGGCTGTGGTTTCAGAGCAGATATGAAGGCGGCTCGGGAGCGATCCCGGGCCGTTTTTCTATTGTCGAACTTCGGTCAATGGTTTGGCCGGCGCGGGCTTTCCACCGCTTGCGATGTGGCCTAGGTCGCCAGAAAATAGAACGCCCCGACCATCAGCAATATGCTGGCCGCCGTCACCAGCAGGCTGGTCTTTAGTCGCAGTCTGAGGCTGAAAAACAACAGGTAGCCGATCACCGATAGCACCAGGAACAACACGGCTGAGATATCGATGCCCAGCTTCCAGGCCGCACCGGCATCACGGCCCTTATGCAGCTCGTCCAGGGTCATCAGCAGCGGCCGGCGGCTCAGCATGATCTCC
>CANKEA010000240.1 GCA_947480815.1 Caulobacterales bacterium
AGTTTCGAATTCGATTAGCCCGCGCAGACCCTTGTTCTCGCCGGTTTCCCAACCGATACGGGTGCGATCCGATAGGCCATCGGCGGTACGGGACAGGCCCGCCTGCTCGACCGTCTCGTAGCGCAGACGCGATTCTAGAAGCATGCGGCCCGCCGAAATCTGAGCGGAGGCAGTTCCCGCAATCGCGCTACCCGCGACGACACATGCCAGCAAGACCTTCATGGCCCGGCCCTACCGTAAGGTCAGGACTGGCGCCAGTCTGCGGCCACGGCGGTGAACAGGGCCACGATATGGGCATAGCGATCACCCTGCACCCGAGCCAGATCGCGGCGCACTCGGCTCAGCTGCCGCTGGGCATTGACCACCGAAAGCAGGGTGCCGCCCCCAAGTTCATAGGCCTTTTGCGCGTTGGTAAAACTATCCTGTGCCGAGGCGACCTGGTCTCCGACCGCCTTGATCACCTCATCGTCGCGTCCCAGCGTATCCAGAGCGTCCGCCACCTGACTGAAGGCGGTCAGCACGGTTTGCTTATATTGGGCATCGGCGACACGGGCCTCGGCCTGCGCCCCGGCGATGGTGGCCTTGCGACGGCCGCCGTCAATGATTGGCAGGACCAGTTGCGGGCCGAAATTCCAGCCGGTGGAGTCGTAGGAAAAAATCTTGCCCAGCTCGAGTGCACCCTGATTGAAGCCGGCATTGAGCTTCAGGTCAGGGTAGAGCTTTGCAGTCTGCACCCCGATTTCGGCGGTGGCCGCGTGGAGTTCGGCCTCAGCCGCTAAGATGTCTGGGCGCCGGCGTACCAGTTCAGACGGAATACTGGCGGGTATCTGGGTCGGGACCCGGAACGACGCCATGTCGAAATCAGGGGCGGTCCAGCTGCCTGGTGCCTGCCCGACCAGCAGGGCGAGCGCATGGCGCGCCTGGGCCAATTGGGCCTGCAGCGGCGGAATCTGGGCTCTGTCGGCCGCGAGCTGAGCCGCACTCGGCGAGAGGTTTGCGGGGGCCTCGGAACCGGCCACTTCCGCCTTATTGGCGATGTCGACCGTTTGCTGGTCATCGGCAACTACGGCCTGAGCAGCAGTGATTTGACCCCGCAGAGCACCGATACGGACCGCCATCATGGCGACTTGGCCGGTCAGGGCCAGGTAGGCGGCATCTGCCTTATGAGCGTCCCGCTCGATCCGCGCCCGACCGGCCTCGCGACCGCGACGACCAGCGCCGTACAGGTCGAGATCATAGGAAACGCCAGCGCCGGCAGAATAGAGCGTCGTGGTCGGATTTTCGACATTGGCAAGCGGGCCGTCGGCTAAGCCGAAAGCCTTGATGTTGATGCGCTCATGCATGGCTCCTGCCGTACCATCCACGTGCGGCGTACGCAGGTCTTCCAGGACATTGTAGTCCTCCTTGGCTCGCTCAAGCGTGGCGTTCGCCTTGGCCAGCGTCTGGTTGCCCTTCAGGGCCTGGGCCATGACGGCATCAAGCTGAGACGAGCCAAAGGCTGTCCACCAGGCACCAGACGGGTGGGCCGTGGTGTCAATCTTCGGTGCAGCATCCGCGGCCATGGCAAACCCGGCCACTGTGGGCGCAGCCGGCACCTTGAAGTCCGGACCGACAGTGGCACAGCCGGTCAGAAGAGCGACGAGCCCCGCAGCGGCAAAAATTTTAGTCGGCATGGACAACAGGGGTCTCCGTCCGGGCTTTGGGCTTACGCATGATGAGCAACATCGGGAACATGCAGAGGGTCATCCAGAACAGCAGCCTAAAGCTGTCGACATAGGCAACCATCGCCGATTGGCGGCTGAGTTCGCCGCTGACAACCGACAGGGTCAGAAAGTTGGCCGGGGCCATGATGTTGGGGATGCCCGCCACAAACACCGGGCTATCCGGTTTCACCAACTCGGTCATTGAGGCCCGCATGATCACGGAGTTCTGCACGAACAGAGCCTGGATAATAGAAATTCCGGCGGCCATTCCCAGGCTGCGGATCAGCGTATTGAGCGAGGACCCCTCAGCGCGCAGGCGAGGGTTTAAGGTGGCAAACGCCAGGGTGGTCATAGGCACAAAGACCAGCCCGGTGCCGAACCCTTGGGTTAGTCCAGACCAGATCAGCGGCCCAGAGGTCATACTGAGGTCGAAATAGGTCATTTGCCAAAGAGCGACAGCGTTTAGGGTGAGGCCTGCGGCGAGCAGGAAGCGGATGTCGATCTTGCCCACAAGACGGCCGACGATGAACATCGACAGGAAGGCCCCCACGCCGCGGGGCATGGACACAATACCGGACGTCAGAACCGGATAGCCCAGCAGCCCCTGCATCATCGGCGGCAACACCGCCATGGTAGAGAACAGCAGTACCCCGACGAAAAAGCCAAACAGGGTGCAGACGACGAAATTGCGGTCCTTGGCCAGTTCGCGGTCGAAGAAGGGGTGTTTGGTGGTGGCGGTATGGACAACGAATATCCAAATCGCTACTGCGGCCACAACCGCCCAGGTCACAATTTCCTTTGAACTGAACCAGTCGACCGTGGGACCGCGATCGAGCATGAGTTGGAAGGCAGCGATGAAGATGGTCAGCGAGCCGAACCCTAGGAAGTCGAACTTCTTAGCTTGACGTTTCATATCAGCCCCGATGAAGCTCCAAACGCCCGCGAAGGCCATCAGCCCGATCGGTAGATTTATGTAGAACACCCAGCGCCAACTCAGGTTCTCGGTCAGCAACCCGCCCAAGAATGGCCCAAGGATCGGCCCCAAGATCGCGCCCGCCCCCCAGATCGCCATGGCTTGCCCGTGCATCTTGGGCGGATAGGCATCGAGCAGCACCGCCTGACTAAGCGGGATCAGGCAGGCACCGAACAGCCCCTGCATCAGCCGGAACAACACGATCTCGCCGAGGTTCGTCGCCATGCCGCATAGCATGGAGGCGATGGTGAAGCCCGCGATGGCCGTGAGGAACAACAGTTTGCGGCCGATACGGTCCGACAGCCAGCCGGTCAGCGGCGTGGCGATGGCTGAGGCCACGATATAGGACGTCAGGACCCAGGTAATCTGATCCTGCGACGCCGAAACC
>CANKEA010000241.1 GCA_947480815.1 Caulobacterales bacterium
ACCGCGATCGACACAGCTGTTAGCGCCGATGGTAACATTGTCCTGAATAATAACCCGGCCCAGTTGCGGAATATCCATGATGCCCGCATCGCCAGCCGTGGCACCAAAGCCGGGTTCGCCAATCACGACCCCGGCCTGAAGCCTCACCCGGTCGCCGATCAGAGCAAATCCCACCACGGCCCGCGGGCCAATTGAGCCGTTCCGCCCGATCGTCACGCCTGGTCCGATGACGCACCCGGCACCTAGACGGGTGCCTCGGCCGATATGGGCCCCCGGGCCGACAACGACGCCCTGACCAATGTCCACGGCCTCTTCGAACCGAGCGGTGGGGTCGATGTCTGTTCCACCAGGGTGCTCGATCACGACATGTAGGGCGTTTGCAGCCAAGGCCCAGGCCGCCTGCGGACGGGGCGCGATCAAGGCAACACAGCCAGTCGGGGTAGCTTGGCCAGCGCGAACGAAACAAGCACCTGCGCGGGATGTCTCGAGTTGCCCTCGGTGTTTTGCGTCGCTCAGGAAACCGATCTGTGTCGGCCCGGCCAAATCCAGCGGCGCAACGCCATCGATCACGAGGCCAGCGCCCTCGCTCGCAGTCATAACCGCCCCCGCCAGTGCGGCGAGGTCGGCTAGAGGCTGCGGGCTGAGCGCCCTATAAAAACGAGGATCTGGCATCACCCTTCCAGCGGCGGCAGTCGCCGACCTCTGAGGTTAGCGCGTCGGCATCGATCTAGCGAGTTTGCGGCGCCGCGACCGGCTGGTCGAGACGTTCGCGCTCAAACGTTAGCGTCGAAATGCGGGCGTTCAGAGCTGTGATCACCACCGGCGTGATGTCCATCGCCGGGTTTGCAGCGATGACGCTCTGGCGGCTCAGCAGCACCGAGCAGTTCCGCTGCTGATAAACCTGGGCTTCGACCGGATCGATCTCGGAGAGGATACGGTCGGCAGCCTTCTGCTGGGTGGCCTGCAATTCGGCCTGACGCTGCTGAACCTTGCGCTGAAGGGCGTTATTGCGCACCTGCAGGTCTGCGTCCTTCTTATCGGCTGCGTCCTGCGCCAAGGTCGCGCGCTGGGCCTGGAAGGTCTTTGCATCGTTGACCAGAGAGGTCTGCTCAGCGGTAACCTCAGCCTGGACGTCCGTCTGAAGCTTTTGCAGGCGCGTATTGGCGGCCTTACCGATGGCCGATTCCGCCAAGATCTGATCGATATCGACAATGCAGACACCAGAGATTGCCGGGCCATGGCTGATGGCCGTGGCCGCCGGTGCAGCCGGGGCCGCTGCGCGAGTTGCAGCGGCCGCAGCCGCTGTAGCTGGCCGTGCGGGTGCCTGGGCGAGCGCATTGCCCGTAAGCGCCATGAGGGCGGTGGCGCTGACAGCGGCGAAGGCGAATTTGAAAGAATTCATGAGATCAGAACCTTGTGGAGGTGGAGAACCGGAACGTTTCCGTCTTGTCGTAAACTTGGCGGGCCAAAAGATGGCTAAGGTCGAAACGGATCGGCCCCATCGGTGACTTCCAGAAAATGCTGACGCCGGCCGAGGCGCGCAAAGCAAGATCATCCTTAATCAGCGGATCATAAATGCCAACTGAAGCCTGGCGATCGCGATCGTCCAACAGGCCGACCGTGCCGAAATCAGTGAACAGGGCACTCTTGATCCCATATTGCGCGGGCAGGATATTGGGCAGGGCCAGCTCAACCGTACCAATGGCGTAGAGCTTAGCACCCAGGGCATCGGTACGATTCAAATTGGTATCGCGTGGGCCAATACCTGCGGTTTCGAAGCCGCGGAATGTGGCTCCGCCTTTATAGAATCGGTCGTTGATCCGAACCGTATCACCGCCATAGCCGTTGATGAAACCGGCCGAACCCGTGAGGCTGAGCACCAGGTCCTTGGTGAAACCATGATACCAGCCCGCGTCGGCCTCGGTGCGCATGTAGTGGACGTCGCCACCCAATCCAGACAGGTCTTGGTTCAAATCGCCGTAGAAACCGCGTGTCGGATTAACCGGGTCGTTCCGTTTATCGATACGTAGGCCAAAGCCTATCAATGACGTCAGGGCCGACCCGCGCTGCAGGCAGAGAATCTGTGAAACCAAGCCGGCGCTGCAGTAGCTATCGGCGATCACCACCTGGTCGGTTCGCAGGGTGTAGCGCAAACTCATGGATGCGTCCTGAGTCAGCGGGAAGCCCAGACGCACGTTGGCACCCGTCGAAGCCGAATTGTAAGCCGCTTGCTGGCTGAAGTCGTATTTATAGGAATAGACATCCACCCCGGCACCCAGGTTGCGGCCCATAAACCGCGGTTCGGTGAAGGAAAAATTCACCTCCTGGCGCAAAGAGCCGACCGAGACGCGGGCACGCAGGTTCTCACCCCGACCCCGGAAATTGCGCTCTGTGACGCCGATATCCAGCACCAGTTGGTCGACCGAACTGTAGCCTGCGCTGAAAGACAGCTCACCGGTGGGCTGTTCCTCCACCTTGACCCGCAGATTGGTACGGTCAGGCGCGCTGGACGGCTGATCTTCGATCTTGACGTCTTTGAAGAAGCCCAGGCCCTTGATCTGGTTGGTCGAACGGTCAACCAGCACGCGGTTATAGGCATCGCCCTCTGCGACGTTCATTTCTCGTCGCACCACATAGTCCAGGGTGCGGGTATTACCGACAATATCGATACGGTCGATGTAGACGCGGGGTCCTTCGCGGACATTAAACACCACGTCGACAGCGCGGGTCTCGCGGTTCGGCGTATAGCGTGGTCGGACGTCGACGAATGCAAAGCCGGCGGAACCAGCCGCGAAGGTCAGGGCGTCTGTGGCCGTTTCGATGGCCTTATCCTCGTAGTCCTGACCGGTGCGGACGGGCAGTAGCTGGGTCAACAAGGCGCTATCGAGTTTCTGTAACTCTGTCTCAACGGTCAGTTTGCCGAACTTGTATCTGGGACCTTCATCGACCGTATAGGTAATGACAAAGCCATTTTTGTCTGGCGCAAGCTCCGCCACGGCGGACACAACGCGGAAGTCATAATAGCCCTGGTTGCGATAGAAGCTTCGCAGCT
>CANKEA010000242.1 GCA_947480815.1 Caulobacterales bacterium
AGAATCTGTGAGAGAGCCTAGAGAAGCCCAAGTCACGACGCATTAAAGTTCTTCCTTTGTTCCACATCAAGACTGTGGATGAAACGAACGACCGATAACGAGACCTATTTAGCGGTGGCGGGATCGGCCTCAGCCGCTTCCTGGATGCGGCGGATCGCACCGGGAATGGCCAAGCGTCCATCGCCGGTGCGCACCAGGGCAACGTAGCGAGCCTTATTCATATTGCCAGCAACCGACACACCGCGCGCATCTAAGAACAGAAAGTTGCCTTGATAGGCACCCAGCATTTCGCGGCTTTGATTGCCCAGACTCATCCGCGCAAAGCGAATGCGCATGCCCTCCAGCGTGGCGGCGCAGGTTTCCATGTTCGGCACATTGTCTGCCAGTTTGTTGAACTTGATGGTGCCATCCGTCAGCGGAATGGCGTGCCAGCAGACGCCCACATCATAGGGCGGTTCGATTGGCTTGGGCCCACAGGACGAGAGCGCGAGACCGACGGCGGCAATTACGGCGGAGGCCATGGCGGCAGGCAGGGTCGAACGGTTCATTTTAGAAACCTAGGCCCAACCCAAGGACGCTTCAAGACAGGCTTCAGCCCCAAGCCTAGCCAATCGGCGGGATAGCGCAGGATGCCGGCTGTTCGGCGAGATTGTGGAAGGTGCGATTGTCGGCCGAGGCTTCGACATGACCGGGCAACAGACGCAGGGTTTGATCGCCCCAGCGGCCATAGGTTGCACCGCCCGGTCGTTCGCAATGGCCAGCAAACAGGACCTGCACACAGGCATTGAGACCCATCTCAGTCGGCAGACGTCGCCATTCCGCGCCCTGATAGCGCCAACAGGCGGCGAGCGGGCCGCTGGCCGGGGTAATGGCGGGCGCGGGCGTGGCGGAAGATGCTGGAATGGCGGCGGGCGCCGCAGCGGCGGCCGGATCGTCAGGTGTCGACCCTGGTGGCAGAGGGGTCAGCACTGTGCCGGCTTGGTCAGCGGCGGCCAGGGCCCCTGTCTCATCGACGCCGACATCGAGTGCACCGGTGTCGATGCCATTCTTCCGGGCACATTCAGACAGGGTAATCTCGCCCACGAAGGCACCGCCAACAAAGCAGCGCAGCGGGCGGCCAGGATCGAGCTTGCCATCGTCTTCGCGGCCAACCTCGACCACAAGTCCGGTATACAATGCTGGCGTCGGCGCTTTCGACTTACCACCGGACTTCACCACCACAGCAAGGCCCAAGCCCAGCGCTATGGCCAGGACAGAGGCAAGGCTAATCACCGCGCGCCGATTTTTGAAGAACTCGAGGCCCATACGCCTTCGCTAGAGGTTTTCGATGTCAGATGAAATCGCTCATGGCAGATAAAACGCGCAGACGTGGCAAATTCCGAGCGGTTAGCCGCCGGCGAGGCGGTTCAAGGCCGCCTGGAAGTTGGCCATTTGAGCGCTGAGATAGGCCGGAGCTGCAGCCGCATTGGCACTGACTGCGTCCATGTTGTTGGCGGCAGCACGAGCCGGAGTCGAAATCTGGACGCCGCCGGGAATCGACCTGAAACAGGACGTAGACGACGTTACCGCCCTCGCCTGCGCCCTAGATCTGACCCTTGGCTTCGCCAATGCAACCACCAACCTCGCCGCCGCTGCCGGCGCGCCAGTGTGGCTGGTCTAAACGCCCGGGGCTTGGCCGCGAATGGGTACAAATCGCTATCACTGGTACCCGCAAGCATGGGTGTTTTTAACGCCGAGCTTTGGTCAGTGGGGATCAGTGATGGAAGGCGTGGCCGCCGCACTCTCTGACCACGTTTCGGGACACTGACGAATCAGCAGCGAATTACGGCTGCATCGGCACCTGTAGCGCAGTTGCAAGGCGGGCCTAGGCCTTCGGTGCCCGCCGGACTTCGACCACGCGCACCCGTGCGCCATCGAGCACCAAGGCCAGTTCGCCGCGTTTGAGCTTCAGGGCGTCGGCACCAAAGGCGTCGTAACGCCAGCCGGTCAGAGCTGGCGTGTCGGCGCGGTCGTCGATGGCAATTTTTTCCAGGTCCGACATGGTGGCGATGAGTTTGGAGGCCACGCCGGCCTCTTCCGAACGGGCCTTAAGCAGCACCTTCAAAAGCTCGACCACAGCACCGGCGGACTGCGGCGGTTGCACGGACGGTGCCTTGGGGGCCGCCGGCGCATTGGCTTCAGGACTGGCAAGGGCTTCACGAACCGCCGCCACCAAATCGGGACCAAATTTAGAGCCGGAAAACCCGCGAGGCACGCCGCGCAGACGGTCCAGAGCTTCAGTATCCGTTGGGATCTGGATGGCGATCTCGTCGATCGCGTCGTCTTTCAAGATCCTGCCCCGCGGTTGATCGCGCAGTTGGGCCGTGCGTTCACGCCAGGCGGCCACACCCTTGAACACAGCCATGTATTTTGGCGCATGTTTACGGGGCTTGAGCCGCCGCCAGGCATTTTCCGGCGAGACATCATAATTGGCCGGCTCGATCAGGGCCGCCATCTCGGCCTCGACCCAGGACAAGCGCCCAGCCTGCTCAAGCTTCTGACGCAGCATTGGGAAAAGGGCCGCCAGGTGGGTCACATCGCCAAGGGCATAGACCAGCTGAGCTTCCGAGAGTGGCCGACGCGACCAATCGGTAAACCGGCTAGATTTATCGACCTCGATCCGCAGCATCTGTCGCACCAAGGCGTCGTAAGCGATCTGCTCACCAAAGCCAGCCGCCATACCGGCCACCTGGGTGTCGAACAGTCGCGCGGGCATAGCGCCAAGATTATTGAAGATCTCCACGTCCTGACGGGCGGCGTGGAACACGATCAGGGTCGCCGGATCGCGCAGGATTTCCAGAAACGGGGTCAGGTCGATTCCGGCTGCCAAGGGATCTATGACCGCGTGGGCTGAGAGGGTCGCCGCCTGGATCAGGCAGAGCTTGGGCCAGTAGGTCGTTTCCCGCATGAACTCGGTGTCCACAGCGAGAAAGGGCTGGCCTTTGATCTGTGCACAGAAAGCCGCCAGGTCGGCTGTGGTTGTAATCAGCATCATCGGCTAGCTATA
>CANKEA010000243.1 GCA_947480815.1 Caulobacterales bacterium
CCACGCCGTCGGCGATTTCACTTGGCGTCGCATAGCGGTCCAGGGAGGGGCCTTCCTCCATCATGATCGGATCGGTTGGCCGTGTCGCCAAGAACCGCGCCGTCTTGGCCGGACCAGGGCTCACAGCGTTGGCGCGTACGCCGCTGGTGCGAAGTTCCAGCGCCAGGCAGCGGGTGTAATGGACGATCGCTGCTTTGGCGCAGGCGTAGCCGATCTCGATGGCACTACCCTGGTGGGCGAGCAGCGACCCAATATTGACGATGGCACCGTCTTGGCGCTCCACCATACCGGGCGCAATGGCTCGGCACATCAGCATGGTGCCGATCAGATTGCGATTCATTACGGCGTGGATATCTTCCAGCTTGAAGTTCGTCGGTGTGCTGGGGTTGGGCTTGTTGCCGTCGGCACCAATATCGCCCCCTGCGCAGTTGATCAAAATCGAGATCGGGCCCAGTTCGTTCTGGGCCGTCTTGACCATGGCTTCGACGGCCGCGTTGTCGGAAATGTCGCCCGTTACGGCCAGGGCGTGACAAGTCGCGCCGCTCATCGACTTGGCTAAAGCTGACAAGCTGGCGACTTCGCCAAACCGCGCCGGCGCCTCTTCCGAAATATCATGCAGGATTAGATGCGCACCCATCGCTCGTAGCCTCTCGGCGATGGTGCGCCCGAGCCCCCGGCCCGAGCCCGTGACGAACGCAATCTTGCCCTCTAGAGATGAATTTGCATTAGAATTCACAGAATTAGAGATAAGTTTATTATCGTCCATATTCAAATTACCTTAAATACTGTTTTTATCGCGCCGCGAACGTTTACCGCGCAAAATAGGGCAATACGTACTCATTTTGCGCTCTTCTACTCTGAAGGCGCTTTGGATACGATATTGTCAGGCGCGGGCATTTAAAGCCTTCTTTATGCGTCGCAGATCCGGGAAATCCAGAGTGGGCTAGAGCTACACGTTGACACCCCACAATCCGCATTTAGTATACAGATAGAGCTTGGGATTGAAAGTGAGTTTCACGCTTGGTCGGGTGCATTCCGCGCAACAATTCGTCGTCGCCTGGGCTTTAGCACATGCGACTGAACGCATAAAAATAATGCCAGACTGCGGTGCCACAGGCCGTTAGAATGGCGTGAGGCAAGAAACAAATGCACGTCACACCACCCATACTGGCGCGGCAATCATCGTATTCGCCAAGGGCTCGACGTGCCGCAAGCTATTTCCCCGCCTGCATTTCCGCTGGAGTAAAAGTATGAAACCGACCCGAGCTCGATATGGCGTTGTCGGATTTGCGCTGGCGCTGGCCGTCATTGCTTATGTTCAACGCGTTGCGATCGGCCAGGCTGCGCCCTTCATCTCTGCGGATCTGCATTTGTCTAAGGCGCAGATGGGCGGAATTCTTGGAGCGTTTGGTCTTTCCTATGCCTTGTTCGAGATCCCGATGGGCACCTTGGGTGACAGGCTAGGCGTACGCCGGGTCCTTACCCAAATCGTGGTGCTGTGGTCGGTATTCACCGGCCTCACCGGCGCTGCGTGGAATGTGACTTCGCTTTGGTGGATTCGCTTCCTGTTCGGAGCCGGCGAGGCGGGCGCTTTCCCAAACCTGACAAAAATGCTCGGCAACTGGTTGCCGAAAAGCGAGCGGATCAAGGCCCAGGCCATGATGTGGGCCGTGGCCCGCTGGGGTGGGGCGGTCACGCCGCCGCTGGCTTTGTTGGCGATCACTATTGTGGGCTGGCGCTGGTCGTTCGTGATCTTCGGGCTAACTGGGCTTTTCTGGGTTTTGGCGTTCCGCAGTTGGTTCAAGGACGATCCAGCGGAGCATAAGGGTGTCAACGAAGAAGAGCTCAAGCTGCTGGAAGGTGCACGCACGCTAGCGACCGATACCCATCAGGGGGGGTGGTTTAAGCTGTTTGCCAAGCCCGAGATTGCCTTGCTCGTGGTGCAGTACTTCTTCTTCTCGTTCGTCTGGTACTTCTACGTCACGTGGCTCCCCACCTATCTCAAAGAGGCATGGTCGCTCGACGCGAAATCTGCGGCGCTTTACGCCATGGTTCCCCTGCTTTTCGGAGGCTTTGGCTCGATCATCAGTGGCATGCTGCCAGTCCGAGTCCCGCGTCGGTTATTGGCATTGTTTGGGTTCTCAGCCACGGCCCTGCTGCTTTTCGCGATAACCAAGATGCACAGCGTCGGACTCGCCATGGTCTGCATGGGCTTCGCCAGCTTCTTCAGCGATCTAACCATGCCGATTTCGTGGAACACCTGCGTCGAGATCGGTCGCCGCTACACTGCGACTGTTGCGGCGATGATGAATATGCTGGGCAATTTGGCAGGCTTTGTTGCTCCCGTAGTCGGGGGGCTGATCCTGCAGAAGAACGCCTCGGCATGGAATGAATTGCTATATGTAATGGCGGGCGCGGCCTGTATTTCGGCGGCCTGCTGGCTTTTTCTTGATCCCGACAAGATTGCTCACCGCCATGCATCGGAAGCGCGTCGGGAAACCCTCCCATAGACCTCGGCGTGCCGCGTCGCGGCCACCCTAAGGCGAAACACGAGAAGTAAGGCTAGCGTATGAAGATCGATCTGACAGGCAAGGTGGCGGTGGTCACAGGCGGTAGCCGTGGGCTGGGCGAGGCGATGGCGACCATGCTCTGTGCTTCGGGCGCGACCTTGGCCCTGGTGGCACGCGACGAAGGCAAGTTGAGAGGCGTGCGCGACGCGCTGATCGCGGCCGGCGGCAACGCGGCTTATTTTCTGGCGGACGTCACTCAGGAGGCCGATGTCATCCGCGTGGAGAAGGAAATCACCGCCCATTTTGGCGTGGCGCAGATCCTTATCAACAACGCCGGCACAAATGTTCGGAAGAACCTGGTCGATCTGACCAAGGATGAATTTCTCAGCGTCATCGATTCCAGCCTGACGACTACCTTTCTGGTCTCTCGCGCCTTCGTCCCCGGTATGATTGTCACCGGGCACGGTCGCATTATCAACATGACCTCGATGCTCAGCCACGTTTCCCTGCCGGGCCGCACGCC
>CANKEA010000244.1 GCA_947480815.1 Caulobacterales bacterium
GGCAATACCAATTTCAAGTCCACAGCTGGCGACGTCTGGATAAATTCGAGCTACGCCTATAACGCGGCCCCTACTGTCAGCAACTACGGCGGCCAAGTGGTGCTGCATGAGCTAGGCCACGCCATAGGGCTGGACCATCCATCCACATACAATTCGACGGCCGGCGCGAGCTTCACCTATGCGACGGACGCCAGCTATTACGAAGATGACCGCCAGTACACGGTCATGAGCTATTTCAACGAGAGCAATACGGGTGGCGATTTCCGCGGCCTATACGCGACAACGCCCTTGCTGGATGACATCGCTGCGGCCCAGCTTGAGTAAGGTGCAAACATGGCCACGCGGACCGGCGATACGGTTTATGGCTTCAACTCGAATGCAGACCAGCCGTGGTTTCTTCTTACCTCTAGCGTTGCCCGGCCCATTTTCGTGGTTTGGGATGCTGGCGGCAAAGACACCCTGGACTTCTTCGGCTTTAGCGTCAGCCAGACCATTGACCTGCGCGCCGGGTATTTTTCCAGCGTGGGCGGGTTGATCGGCAATGTGGCGATCGCCCAAGGGGCGAATATTGAAAATGCCATCGGCGGCAGCGGGGCTGACCTAATCTACGGAAACGCCCTAGGGAACACCATCAACGGCGGGGCGGGTAATGACACGATCCAAGGCCTGGCCGGCGACGACTACCTGCGCGGTGACGACGGCAATGACGTGATTTACGACGGTGAAGGGCTCGACGATATCAACGGCAATAAGGGAAACGATCTCGAATACGGCGGCAATGGCAACGATTGGGTTGTGGGTGGCCAGGGTAACGATCAGCTCTTCGGCGAGAACGGCAACGACATCGTCTATGGTAACCTTGGCAATGACACGCTGAGTGGCGGCGATGGCAATGATTGGGTACGCGGCGGCCAGGGCGACGAGATCATCGACGGCGGCTCGGGCGACGACCTGATCTGGGGCGACCGGGGCAATGACACGATCAGAGGCGGCTCAGGCGCAGACCAGTTCCACACCTTCGCCGTGGCGGAGATTGATCGCATTCTGGATTTCAACGGCTTTGAGGGCGACCGGATCGTCATTGACGACGACACAACTTTCGCTATCAGCCTGGCTAGCAGCGATATGCTGATAACCCTGACGACGGGAGACGTCGTCGTCTTGGTCGGAGTTACGCCAAATGCGATGCAGTTGAGCTGGATTATATTAGCCTAGGCGTCCTGTTCTGCCTCTACCATCCGCTGAACCGCGACATAGTCCGTCTTTCCGGTCCCCAGCAGCGGTATTTCGGAGGTTTTCAGGATCCGCCGGGGTGTAGACAGTTCAGATGCGCCTGCGGCTTGCGCATGCGCCAGCAGGGCACTTACTTCCGCGCCGGGCCAGTCCGTGACCAGCACTAGTCGCTCGCCCTTTCGGGAGTCGGGCAGGGCGACCACAGCATGGCGACCTTCTGGCCAGGCTGTCTCGGCTAGGGCTTCTGCGGCGGTCAGGGACACCATCTCCCCGCCGATCTTGGCGAACCGCTTCACCCGGCCCTGAATGGTGATCCAGTTCCCGTTCGGGTCGAGCGTCACAACGTCTCCGGTATCATGCCAGCCGTCCTGCGGGGGCTGGATCTGGCCGTTGTCATCCAGATAGCCCGCCATAACGTTTGGGCCCCGCACCAGCAGGCGGCCACCCGCGGCGATGCCCTTGATCGGCTCTATCCTGGCCTCCATCCCCGGCAGCAGGCCGCCCACTGTGCCGCGGCGATTGTCGTCCGGCTTGTTGACGGCGATGACGGGCGAGGCCTCGGTCGCCCCGTAACCCTCCAGCACCGGCACCCCACCAAAGCGCTCTGCCACCAGATTGTGCGTCTCCTCACGTACCCTCTCGGCGCCCGCGACGATGAACACCAGCTTGCTCAATTCGTCGCCCGTAGCCGCACGGACGTACTGATTGATGAAGGTATCGGTCGCCAGCAACAGAGAACCGCCCACCTCGGACACAAGCTGTACGATCTGTTTGGCATACAGGGGCGAGGGATATTCGAACGCCTTCATTCCAGTCAGAAGCGGGAGGGTGATGCCGCCGGTCAAGCCGAAACAGTGAAATGTCGGCAGGGGATTAAACACCACCCAGGCCGGATCGAGCGCGATGTGGCTGGCAATCTGTTGCACATTGCTGATCAGGTTCTCGTGGGTCAGCACCACACAGCGTGGTGTCCCGAAACTGCCGGAGGTGAACAGCAGAACACCGGGATCTGAGGGCAGGGCCTTGGCGCGGAACTGGCGCGGGGCCATGCCGGCGGTCAGGGCGAAGAGCTTATCGGCGAGGCTAATCTTGGATCGCACATCCTCCAGATAGACCACCTCGCAACCCTCGGTGATCAAGGCATCGACCGCGTCGTGTAGCTTTGCCTGCTCAATGAAACGCCGCGCGGTCAGAACGCGCTTAACCGTCGCCAACTTGCAGGCGGCCCGGAGGTTGCGAAGGCCAGCTGTAAAGTTGAGCATGGTCGGCACCCGGCCGAAGGCGTGCAGGGCGAAGAACGTTACGCCCACTGCGACGCTTGAGGGCAACAGCACGCCGACACGCTCGCCCTTCTCGGTCATTCCGGCTATGCGACGGCCCAAGGCGAAGCTGGCGCGGATCAGATCGTCATAGGACAGCGGGCGGCGGTCCAGATCCTCAATGATCGGCTTCTTGCCGCCATAGCGGTTCCTGGCGTCCAGCAGGGCGTCGAACAGACCTTGCTTGGCATCCTGGGGATTATAGACCGGCGGCTTCACGTCAGCGTTCCTCCAGCAGGTCTTAACGGTCCCCGCTTTCTCTTTGGCTAGGCTAGCGGCGCGGTGCCGGGTTGAAAAGGATCGTTACAATCGGTGAAACACGCGTCCAGACCTTGATCCTGCCGTTAAGAAGGTCGATTTAGGGTGCATGGTCACGGTCATAGACACTCGGGGCGCATCGCTTCGCCATCCCGAAAAACAGGCGCGGCCTGACAGCCCGGTTCTGAAGAAACCTGATTGGCTGCGCGTGCGCGCGCCGGGA
>CANKEA010000245.1 GCA_947480815.1 Caulobacterales bacterium
AACAGCGTCAGCAATCCGGCCCTGCATCAGGTCGAATTCTTCACCAGTCACGAAGCACTTCTGCTGGGCTACGAAGAAGCCCTGACGCGCGTCGATTCTACCAGTGGCGACTGGTATGACACCTCGGCACATTTGGTCTGGATCGGCGAGCGCACCCGTCAGCTGGACGGGGCGCACATCAACTTCTGCCAGGGGATCAAGAACCCGATTGGCATAAAGGTCGGCCCGACGGTCGAGCCCGACGAGCTGATCCGGCTGATCGATGCGCTCAATCCGCAGAATGAGGCTGGCCGCCTGACGTTGTACGGGCGGTTTGGGTCCGACAAGATCGAGGCTCGCCTGCCGGCCCTGATGGCCACGACCAAGCGCGAGCGCCGCGAGGTGGTATGGGCGATTGACCCGATGCACGGCAACACCCTGACCGCCAGCACCGGCTACAAGACCCGACCGTTCGACCGTATTCTGGCCGAGGTACGCAGCTTCATCGAGATCGCCAATGCCCAGGGCGTGCATCCGGGCGGCGTTCACCTGGAGATGACAGGCCAGAACGTGACCGAATGCACTGGCGGTGCGCGGGCGCTGAGCGATATCGATCTCGGCGACCGCTACCACACCCATTGCGACCCGCGTCTAAACGCCGACCAGGCGCTGGAGCTATCGTTCCTGATTGCCGAAAAGCTGAAGGTCGACCGTTCTGCCCCGTCGCAGGCGGCGGAATAGGACTAAACGGCCCGTCTTGCTCTAAGCCTTATCGCTGCGCGCCATCGGATCGTAGGGTACGGCTCGGCATAGACATTCGCGCGGTTCCGAACCGCAATACCGGCTTCCACTTTGCGGGAAGTGCTCGCGCGGAGGCGAGTGGATGACCTCACAGCCTTCCATCTGGCATGACCTGAAGCAACTGCTCACCCTGGCCTGGCCTGTGGTGGTTTCGCGCATCGGTTTCATGACCATGGGGCTTATCGACACCGTCGTGGTCGGTCGCTATTCGACAATGCAGCTGGGCTTTCACGCCTTGGCCTGGGCCGTCTCAGGCGTGGTGCTGACCACCGGCATGGGCCTGGTCAGCGGCGTGCAGGTGAAGACGGCACAGTATCTGGGCGAGGGTAGGCTGGGGGCCACCGGAGGGGTGCTCAGACGCGGCGTGGTCTATGGCTTTTGGCTCGGCCTAGCCTTTGCCGTGATATTCGGTTTCGGGGCCAAGGCGTTGCTGCGGGGGCTGGGGCTGGATGAGGCCTTGGTGGTCGGCGCAGCGCCGGTGCTGGTCGTCTTTGCCCTATCCTTCCCGTTCTACATGACTGAGGCCGCAGCCTCGGTCTATCTGGAAGCCCTGTCGCGCCCCAGAGTGGTGATGGCGGCGGTGCTGGCGTGCAACCTTCTGAACCTTTTGTTGGACCTGGTGCTGGTGCCGGGCCGGTTCGGAATTCCGGCGCTGGGCGCGGCGGGGGCGGCCTGGGGCACCTTTGGCGCGCGTCTGGTGATGCTCATCTGGCTTGCAGCCGCCATTGTGCTGCAGAAGGATGCCCGTTTGCTTGGGCTGTTTGCCCCGCCCCTCGACGGCCGGCTGGCGGCAATTGAACAGCGACGGATTGGCTATGGCGCTGGCGTCTCGCTGTTTGTCGAAAGCGCCGCCTTTGCCGGGCTGAGTATCATCGCCGGATGGCTGGGGGGCTTGGCCGTGGCGGGCTGGGGCATATTGCTCAATCTCTCAGCCTTGATCTTCATGCTGCCCATGGGCCTAGCCACGGCGACCGGCGTTCTGGTCGGCCGTGCCTATGGTGCTCGCGACGCTGAGGGCGTTCGCCGATTCGGATTTCTGGGCTTTGGTTTGGGCGCGGCGACCCAAACCGTGATCGCTCTAGCGGTACTTTGCATGCCGGGCCTGATCGCTGGCGTGTTCACGCCCGACCCTGCCTTGCGCCAACTGGTGCAGATGGGACTGCTGCTGTGCTGTCTGTTTTTCGTTGCCGACGGGCTGCAGGTGATCGGTTCCAATGCCCTGCGGGCTCAGAGCGACATCGTGATCCCGACCGTGACCCACACCGTCAGCTATTGTCTGGTGATGTGTCCGCTGGCCTGGTGGCTGGCGATCCCGCTTGGGTTCGGCCTGCCGGGAACGCTTTGGGCGGTGGTGACGGCCAGCCTGCTGGCGGCATGCCTGTTGATGGGGCGGTTCTATCTGCTGACCCGCCGGGCGCTCTAGGCTCCCAGAATCCAGCCTTCCTCGGTCTCTACCGCGGCGATGTCAGCTTCACGGGTGCCCTTCGGTGCAGAGAAGATGGCTGCCAATTTTCCACCATCGTCCAGGCGGGCGAAATGTTCCGCTAGGGCGCGCACCTTAGCGCGGTCGGGGATCTCTGTGGCTTCGGCCTTCATATCGATCGTGGCTGCATTCACCTCGGCGATCAGCACTGACAGGGCGTCGAGATCGACTGGGGCCTTCCAGCCGGTTTGGAACGGCCAGACCTGGGCCTTGTCGCCATAGCTTTCGAGCAGCGCGCGGGCCCGCGGAATGCCCAGGATCGCATGGCCGCCGGTCGCCCCGGCACCGTAGAGCTGCCAGAGGGGCTTGGGATGGGGACTGAGCGCGGCCTCGGTGCGGCGCAAAAGCGGCGGAAGAGCGGTTTTATCGTAAACCGGCTTTGTCGAGGTCAGGGTGCGCTGGGCGTCGCGCGGCGGACAGCCCCAGAATGGCCAGGGCTGATCGGTCATCAGCCGGTTCATCTGGGCCGCATCGTTGAAGCGGCTGTTCAGGTTGGTCGGTTTGTCGCTGACCCGGTTGCCGAGGAAGTTCCAAAGTCCGCGCCAGTCAGGTTGCTTTAGGTTGAGCGCTTTCGCCGTGCCCTGCGGATAGCCCAGGGCGAAGTCGAATCCGAGCAATACGCGCTGACGCAACCGCGTGAGGTCGCCAACGGTCTTGGTCAACAAGACCATAGCCTCTTCGCGGGTAGCGGGGTTATGCCCCTCGAACTGGAGCCGGAACCGCGCATCGGGCTTGAGCACGCCAATCCACACGGA
>CANKEA010000246.1 GCA_947480815.1 Caulobacterales bacterium
AAGCTGGTTCAATTGCCGCCACAGACCTATGCCGTCCTGGCCTTTTCCGGCAGCCGCTCCCCGGCTGCGGTGACTTTGAAACAGAAACAACTGGCTGATAAACTGAACCAGGCGTCCTGGACGTCTGCGGGCGAGCCCCAGGCTTGGTTCTACGATCCACCGTGGACCCTGCCGTTCATGCGCCTAAACGAGGTTGCGGTCCCCGTGGCGCGGCGGTAGCGCTGATTTTGATGATCGATTTCGGCCGTAGATCGCGGTCGCGTGCCTAATTTTCAGCTGCGACTTGATGTCGGACTGGCCTAGCCAAACGCGGCTGCCACGGGTCGCGGCTGTTCTTTGCGGCTGGCGCGGCGGCGTAGCGCCTGAACTGGGCGATCGAGTGCATCCAGAGCCGAGATTGTGGCGGCATAACCGGCTTCCACCGCCGGATCATAGGCTTGCCAGTCGCGGATATCGATGCCCTCCAGCTTGGGCGTGATCAGCACATCGGTGGCCTCGCGGGAGGCGGCCAGGTCTCGGCCGGTGCTCACGGTGGCGGCCCGCATCAACAGCCCCACGATCGGCGGCCCCGAGCGCCATTGGCCAGACAAGATCCATTTCCAGAAGCTGGGCGGGCGGAAGACGTCCTTGGCCGTGATGCTTCGGCCGCGAGTCACGTCTACGCCGACGATTGGTCCAAGCTGCATGGACCGCATGATGTCGGCTGGAAAATTCTTCATCACCGCCCCGTCGACCAGAACATTGGCCCCGTCCGTGACCGGCGGCAGCACCCCGGGCAGGGAGATCGATGCCCGCAGAGCCCGTGCTAGCTGGCCGCGACGATGCAGCTGATAGACGCCGGTGGTTAGGTTGGACGAGACGCAAAAGAACGGCAGGGCCATGTCGCTGATGTCGATATCGTCGAAATGTTCCGCCAGGCGTTGGCGCACCTTCAAGCCGTGGGTCATGGCGATCAGCGGAATGGCGATGTCATCAAGTGGACTGGTTTCGAAAAACGCCTTGCGGATTCTGGCCTCCATCTCTTCCTGGCCCCAGCCCAGCGCCAGGCCAGCACCGACCACAGCGCCCATGGAAGATCCGCCAACGAAATCGATTGGTATCTGCCGCTCCCGCAGTGCCCGGATCGCGCCAATATGGGCATAGGCTCGCGCGCCGCCTCCCGACAGGGTCAGCCCAACCGACTGCCCAGTAATCACCCGTGCGATGCGCTTGAGGTCGCCGGTATCGCCGTCTGTGATCTGAAACACTCTGGCCGCGCCGCTGGCATCGATCCAGGCCGAAGTGCCGCTGCGGCGTGGTGCGTTTACGGGGTTAACCAGGATCAGGTCGACCAGATGCTGAGCCTGAAGCGGCTCGGAAGCATAGGCCTCGATAGGCGTGGTCGGCGGCTTGCCAAAGCCTAGGCGGAACAAATGGTCCACCTGTCGGCCGACCACATGGCTCCAGCCATCCTGACCATGTTCAGCGACGTAGAAAACGAAGTCGTGGTCTGTCTCGGTGCTCGAAAACCATGCCGTCGGGGCCATCAGGGCTTCGCTGCCTGCTACGATGACTGTGTAGCCCAAGGTCTCCACGATCCCCGCCAGTCGCTCCACCAGCGGTCGCACCAGCGGCCCGGCGTCGGCGGCGATGAAGCCATATGCCGCAGGATCACCTATCGGGCTGTGTCCGGCCGCGGCCTGGCGCAGGCGCGCGATCATCATCTGCGCCAGTTCGGTCATGATATGCGGGTCTTGATCGGCGGCGGCGAACACCGCGGCGCGCGGCATGGCCAAGATCTCAGAATCGCGCAGCGCCACCACGTTAGCGCTATGCGGTGCTCCGGCGATTAGGGCCATTTCCCCCGCGGCCTCGCCTGGCCGGATGATCCCTAAAAACTGCCGTTCTTGCCCGTCTTCACGACGGAAAGCGCCCAAGCGCCCCGCGCTCAGGAAGTAAAGTTGGTCGGCGGTTTCCCCCGCCGTGAACAGGTGCGATCCGCCCGCAAGCGAGAACCATGTGGCCGCGCCCTCCCTCCGCTGCTTTGCGAAGAGGAGAGCCAGGGCCGTGTCGGCCACATGATTGGGCAGTGTCCCCACAGTTTGGCACCTCAAACCGACCCCTGAGTCGAAACCACGGCTCTTCCGGTGGTCGGCCACTCAGGCTATCGAAGCCTTATGTTAGGCGCATTACACATGATCAAGCTAGTGGTGGGAGCTGCCTCCATTGATGATCTGCTAGCCTGGCGGGTCGGTCAGGCGGGTCCCTGGCTTCTTAGCACCCGTCAGACGCCCAAGCGGGCGGACGAACTCATCGATGGCGGCTCACTCTACCGTGTCTTCAAGGGCGCGATCCTGTGTCGTCAGCGAATCCTTGCCGTCAAAACGGTGGGGGAGGGCGTGGCTGTCCGCTGTGAGATCACCCTCGAAGAGACGGTGCGTCGCACAGTTCCAACGCCGCGGCGGGCCTTCCAAGGCTGGCGCTACCTGACTGCTGCCGATGCCCCGGCGGACTTAACGCCTGGTCAGGATGATGACTTGCCGACCGATCTGGCGCTGAAGCTTCGCGAACTGGGGGCTTGGTAGTCCCCGCGCCTTGAGGCGCAGCAACTCAAGCGTTGCTTCTTGTTCATCCCCGAAGCTGTGGACGGATCATCCCGTTGCGTTGACCGGCTAGGCCTCCGGGCGTGTCGTGGTTGGGATTGATTCGGGAGAGACAGATGGCGCGGGTCATTGTCATAGGCAACGAGAAGGGCGGGGCGGGCAAGTCCACCATCGCGGTGCACCTCGCAACGGCTCTGTTGCATGGCGGGGCCCGGGTCGCGGTGATCGATCTCGACCTGCGTCAGCGCTCGACCGCGCACTTCTTTGAGCATCGGCATGCCTGGACCACAGCCAATGCTGTGGTGTTGCCACAGGTCGAGGAATACGGCTTGGCGGATGATCCCATTGCCCTGGCCGAGGCCCCGTCTGCCGATCAACTGGCGCGTTTTGAGACCGCCTACGCGGCTGGTTCCGTTGCGGATTTTCTGATCATA